>DATAIA010000670.1:0-2753 GCA_036262895.1 Xanthobacteraceae bacterium | reverse complement strand
CATCAGAGCCGAAATCGAAGTTCCGGTTGCCGGACAGCAACGCGTCATGACCATGGCACGCGTGGCATGTCTGCAACGGAAGGAAAAGTAGCCGAGGCAAGCCGCGCGGAAGCTCGAACCGCAGCGGCACAGACTACAGGTCCGGCGATCTCATTTGAACCGCGCGGACAATAACCGGATGGACGATCCGCCTACGACGTCCAATCCTTTATGCTTTTACGCAAGCCCTGGATGATATGCACCGCAAGCCTGTTTTCGGACTCGGCTTGTGGCTTTTCTTCTTCTCGCCATTCGGTGCGCTGTGCGATCAGCTCATCGCTTGACGTGGGCTCGGCCGCGACCGGAATGCCGCCGCCGATTTCGGATTGATGATCCTCGTCGGTTGCATGAATGCCGGATTGATGAATGTCGGATTGATCATCCGATCGGTGATCGTCGAATTGCTTGTTGTCGGGTTGACCATCTTCAAACTGATGAACTTCAAACGTATGATCTTCAGCTTGATGATCTTCGGATTGATGATCGCGTGAAAACGATTCGGCGGGATTGACCTTCCCTGCGGCCAGAAGACGTTCCAATGTCGCGAAGTTCTCGATCGGACGACTATCCTGAGCCTCAAGCGCATTGAGCAGTTGAAGCAACTCTCCGAATTCCTCACTGACCGAATTTTCTGACTGCGATGTCATGAACGACCTCGACGCTTACAAAATACGAGAAACACAGTCGATTCGTCGAAAAGCGAACCTGGAATTAAATCAGCAAAACCGTAGCGCGCACGCTTGACGCGATCAAGGAACCCGAACCGGCAGCTTGGGATTCATCTTAATGCCGGCTAGCCGGGTGCTGGGCACTTTTGGGCAACACCCACGGGGCTGGCGCCCTGTCCAACGCCGTACGGGATGTCGCCGCCCAACCGTGCTAATCGCCCGCTATCGGGGTATTTAAATACCTTCGACGCGCGGGACGTTCTGGCCGGCAGATGCCGTGCTCAGCCTTACCCGGTGACCCATGGTGGGTATGGCCGCATCTACGGTCTTCCTAAGGCGCTCCAGTCCCGGTGTGAGCATCGGAAGCCTACCAGCTGGGTACGGTGCCCAAAGCGGTGCCCTACCCCGCCCGCTGGCCCATCTCACCCAGCGCCCCGCTCCCGGTGCCTCGGGTTTGCCGGCTCGCGGACCTGTAGAGGAAAGCACTCGAAACGAGCGCACAAACCATGGCCACCGTTCCGTTCTGAATGCCGGCCAGGTGCCTGATGCCATAGAGCTGCGACCAGCGGTACGTGTCTGTCAGGCGGATGCTGAACGGAAGCGCCAGCGAATAAAGCGCCACGCACCAGATCGCGGTCACAACAAGCCATCCGGTTCGATCGTGCCCGCCTGACGCGAGCAGGTACGCGCCAAAAGCTCCGGGAAGAAGCAGATAGACGTAATCACCGTAGTAAGTCGGACCGCATGACATGACCGCGGCGATAACGACGCCCGCCGCCAGCATTTCATGGACCGGCGTGAGGCGATTTTCCCGCGACAGCATCATGATCGATCGAGCGATAAGAAATAGCGCCACCGCTGCCGCGGCAAGAACCGGGAGCATCAGGAACGGTACCGCGCTTTGGCAATTCGCAAGCGGAACGCCGTATTCGGTCGCGTTGCAAATTCGCGCAAAGAACGCATAGAAGGACTGATTGTCGAACCGCGCAATTTCCGGAACCGATGTGTACCATGCGGCGCTCGCGCGCCATTTCAGGAATGCATCGATCGCATCGCTACCGAACGCCGCGAAACTGAGCGCGAAGATCGTTCCGCCCGCGATCAAGGTATAGATCGCTTCCCTGTATCTGCGCGTCACCAGTTGGTGGATGACGACGATTCCCAGGAACGGCTTGATATTCATCATGATCGACCACGCGACGGCAGTGGCCAACGGCTTCTGCAGTGTGGAAAAGCGCAGGCCGAGAACGAGAAGAAGCAGAATGGTGAAGTCCGCCTGCCCGTGAAACACCTCGCTGCGCGTGAGATGACTGACCGAGATCACGCCACAAACCAGCGCGACGGCGCCCCAGGGCAGCTTCTCTCCGAAGCCCCGCATCATGATGATAAGGGCCGCGATGAGTTGAACAAATGTGAGTGCCGACCAGATCGCCCACCATTTTCCATCAGAGAAAACCGGAAACAGCAGGGAGAGAAGCTCCGCAAACAACGGCGGATAAGCGAACGGATGCGCGTGCACATCACCGTATGGATGCAATCCAGCCGCGACATTCTTGACTGCCGACAGGTACACGGAGATGTCGGTGCCTGCCGGCCAGGTTGCGTCCAGATGGATTTTTCGACCCATCAGGACAATTCCGACCGCGATCAGCGCAATGCCGATCGGCAGATACCAGCGATCCCTCGAACCCGACAGCGACCCCGCGTGTGCGCCTGTGCTTTTCTCTACCAATGGAAACTCCCGGACATTCCCCTACAGGCGCAAAGGGCGCGCGTTCGCAAAATGACGATCGAGGGCCTTATCGTCGATGCTGGATCGAAACACCTCCGGCAGCCTTGGCCGACAGCCTGGCCGACGGCCTTGGCTCGATTGGAGGCCAGCCCTCAAATTACTGAAGCCGTTGCCTGACCTTTCCGCGCAGGATGGCGGCCGAAATCAAATAGCTGCAAAATATGTCGCCGGCAGCGGGCTCCTTCCAATCAGCCATTTCTAGCGGGCAAATACCCGTGCGCAACAGGAGGATCCGAACGAAGTTAAAATGGAGC
>DATAIA010000669.1:0-17589 GCA_036262895.1 Xanthobacteraceae bacterium | reverse complement strand
CTAGGCTTCGAACACCCCTCTTCCCATGAGTTTCTGGAGTTCCGCTCGGAACTGCCGGACGATCTCTCTCGTTTACGGCATGACCTCAGCACGCCACGCCGCTGAGGAAGGTCAGCCGAAAGCTTCACTCAAAAGCTCATGGCCGCGTTTACTTCTTTCAAATAAAAGCGTGGTTATTCAAAAAGTTAGATGATCCAGCGTTCACTGGGGGTCACAGGCTCTTGAATGGGGAACGCTTCCTTTGATCCCCGTCAATCGTGTATGCTGCGCTTGCGGCTAGTTTCGCAGTCGCGAATTGGTCGGTCTGTCGGCTCGGGGGAGCGGCAGAGCGACCCGCCCGCCGGTCACCGGGGGCACAGAAAGGAGGGCGCTTATGGCCCAAGCTGCTAACCTGCCGATCCTGACGGCCGAATCCGGCCTGGCTCGGTATCTCGAAGAAATCCGCCGGTTCCCGATGCTGGAACCGCAGCAAGAGTACATGCTGGCCAAGAGCTGGCGTGAGCACGGCGACCGGGTCGCCGCGCACAAGCTGGTCACCAGCCATCTCCGTCTCGTTGCCAAAATCGCCATGGGATACCGCGGCTACGGCTTGCCGATTTCCGAAGTGGTGTCGGAAGGCAATGTCGGGCTGATGCAGGCGGTCAAGCGCTTCGAGCCGGAAAAAGGTTTTCGCCTCGCCACCTACGCCATGTGGTGGATCAAGGCGTCGATCCAGGAATACATCCTGCGTTCGTGGTCGCTCGTGAAAATGGGCACCACCGCCAACCAGAAGAAGCTGTTCTTCAACCTGCGCAAGGCCAAAAGCAAAATCTCCGCCCTTGAAGAAGGAGACATGCGGCCCGATCAGGTGAAGTTGATTGCGAAGCGCCTCGGCGTCACCGAGCAGGACGTGATCGACATGAACCGGCGGCTGGGAGGCGATGCATCGCTCAACACGCCGATCCGCGAAGAAGGCGATTCCGGCGAATGGCAGGACTGGCTTGTTGACGACGCGCCAAGCCAGGAACGCATTCTCGCCGAAAACGAGGAACTCGATAATCGCCGCAAGGCGCTCGGCGAAGCGCTCAATGTGCTCAACGATCGCGAACGGCGTATCTTTGAAGCGCGCCGCCTGGCGGACGATCCGATCACGCTTGAAGATCTCGCTGACGAGTTCGGCGTCTCACGCGAACGCGTGCGACAGATCGAAGTGCGCGCCTTCGAAAAGGTGCAGAACGCGGTAAGAAATAGCGTCGCCGCGATGGAAACCGCGCAGCCAGTCGCAGCGCACTGAACTAATATGACGGATTGACGAGCAAATGGCCGGGCCACGCCCGGCCATTTTTGTTTTGTTGTTTTGCTGCGAGCGAGCCGCAATCGAGCCCCTTCTCCTATTGGGAGAAGGGGCGCGCGGAGCGAAGCGAGCGCGGGATGAGGGTTTCTAGAGTCTCGATAATTTATAACCCCTCACCCGCCGAACGCGCTTTGCGCGTTCGCCACCCTCTCCCACAGGGAGAGGGGAAGAAACTCATCTCTCCTCCGGCGGGCGATGCCGTCGGAACGCTGCCAGCAGTGCGAGGTCGTAAACAATTTTCAGCACGCCGCAGAGCACGAACGGCAAGGCCGACAGCGACGATCCCAGCAACACGCCTGCAAACGCGGGACTGATTGCCGAGGCCAGCGAACGCGGCACCGCCGTGACGCTTGCCGCCGCCGTTCGCTCCGGCGGGGTCACCACGGCCATGACGTAAGACGTGCGCGTCGGCACATCCATTTGCGACAGCGCCGAGCGCACAAGCAACAAGCCCAACACAACGTTGAGATTGGAAGCAAACGCCGCAACGATCAAACAAATGCTTGCCGGAATATGCGTAAACACCATGGTATTGATGAGCCCGATGCGGCGCGAGAGCCATGCCGCAACGGGATAAGATCCGGCGCTCAACAGCGTCGACCAGAAAAAGAATACACTTGCGGCCGAAAGCGACAGGCCGAAGCGCTGAAACAGCCACAGCGCGAGCAGCGACTGCACAGCAAAACCGCCGGCAAAAGAGTCCAAACAAAACAAAGCCGCGAGTTTATAAACGATGCCGCGCGACTCCCGCAGCGGCGCACTCGGCGCTTTGGTTTCCCCCTGCGCATGCGGCAATTGCCGGTAGAGCGCAGCGCTGATCAGTCCAAGACCGGCATAAGCAAAAAACATGAGCTGCAGCGCGCCGAGTTTGCTCAACCCCATCGCAACCAGTGCTTCGGGTGCCGCGGCCACGAGAGAACCCGCTGCCATGCAGACTGCACCGATCAGGCTATAGCGGGCGAATGTTTGCGTCCGCTGCTGATCGGATACGCCGCGCGCAAGCATCGCATGTTCAAGGGGAACCAGAATACCAGTGTCGCCTGACGAGGGATTGATGGTGCCGAAGAAGGCAACCACGCCGATGACGGCGATATGCTGCGCAATCGGAAACGCGACACCGGTTCCCGCCATCAGCCCCGCGCCAATCAAAAGAAGATTTCTCAGATCGTGGCGCGGCGCGACAAAACCGACGCCAAGCGTCAGGAGTGCGGTGCCGAGCAGCGCGGCCGTGGCGACGAACCCGATTTCCGCGGGGCTGAAATCGATTGCCGAAAGATAAGCCGGCAGCAAAATGACCGCAAAGCCATCGCCGAACGCGCGCACCCCGCGCGCAATGTAGAGCAGGAGAATGTCGGAGGGACGCGTGTGCAGGTGAGCGGCTCCCGCATCTCGTGTTTGGGTATCTTGAACGATTGGTGCTGGTTTGTTCATGCGCAAGCGCCTCGACTTAGAGCATGATCCGGAAAAAGCCTGCACCCGGGTAGGATCGCGATCTAGTCGAGCATTGCGCAGAGCTTGGACGGGCTCGTCTAAAGGGGAGTCTGCCTGTCCCCGTCACGCTGGAGCTTAGAGTTGCGGACCGTGGGATTCAAGGTGCCTTTTCTTTCCCTCTCCCTGCGAAGCGGGGAGAGGGAAAGAATTCACTCGTGTAGCCATTTTTCTAATGCTTGATCGAGGTGCTGCGCACTTCTTATCCCTCCCCGCCTAGCGGGGAGGGTGGCGAGCGAAGCGAGCCGGGTGGGGTGGCTTGGTCCAAACAAAAGTGCCCCCACCCCGCCGCCTCGCAACGCTCGGCGTCGACCCTCCCCCCGCTTCGCGAGAGAGGGAAAGAGCGGCTACTTCTTCCAGGCCACGAATGCATCCTCAAAGGCGCGATTACCAGGCGTTCCTTTTTCAACCGCGAGGATCGCTTTCCGGCCGTTGTTATAAACCATCGGAATATCGAACCACTCGCGTCCTTTCAGCAGTTCGATATTGCGCTGCATATCGCTTTCAACCGCCGACAACCCGACCAGGAAAAAGCCCGACGTAACCTTCACCGCAAGGCCCGCAAGCGGCGCGCCGCGCGTCTGCTCGGCCTGCTTCATCAGAATGCCCGGCACGTTGGCAATGCCGCCAAACGGAAAATCCGCCGGCAAATTGAACATGACTTCAATCGTGTGGCTCGCCGGCAGCGATTGATCGGAATTGCGGCGCAGCGACATGGACATGGTGATGCGCCGATCAGGGATTTCGAGATCGCCGCGCACGGCCAGTTCAGGCGGGAGTCCGGGGCCCGGCGAAACCATTTCGGTTCGCCAGACAACAAAGCCGACATACTGTTTGCCGGACGGATTGACCGGATCTTCCTCGTAAAGCACGACTTTTTGCGCAACCGGTGCAACCTGCGAATTGTTGCCGGCGCTTTGATTGCTGTTCGCGGATGCCGCCGGTTGTCCAACCCGATCGGTGATCTTGGGACGAGCCGCCCCCCCTTCGCCCTGCATCTGGATTGCCGGCGCACGCACCGAGCTAAACGCGCTCTTGAGAAGGTCGCGTTTCCAATAGACGCCGAGGCCAACCACAATCACCGCTGCCACCGCGAGGAATGCAGCAATCAGCCCCTTGCGCGAAGGGCGCGGAACGCTGTCCCGCTCATCAGATGAAGACATCGCGGCAGATATGGCCCCGCGCGGCGGGGCAGCCCGAGGCATGACGGCCGGACGCCCCTTCGGTTCAGGCGCCCGCGGCATCGGATCGGGCATCCGCGGCATCACATCGTCACGAGCAGATCCTCGCGCACTGTGTTGATCGACACGCGGCTCGATGCGCTCCAAATCCGGATCATTGATCGGCACATCGGCATAAGCCTGCCGCACCGACTTTGCCGCTTGCGCGGCTGCATTGCCGAGCGTTTCGGTTTCAGCAACGACGTCGCGGAAACCTTTCAGACCTTCCTCGACCAGAGGCGTCGGCCGCTCGCGGCTGCGCAATGGGACTGTGGGCTCATCATCAAACGGGGAAACCAGAGGCGGCGGTACAGGCCGGCGCGGCTCGCTCGGACGCGCAGGTGCTGCCGCACTGTCCCGGCGCGGCAGCATGCCAGACTGGCGTAGCGAGGGCTCTGCGCCGCGCTCGGGCTGGCGAGCCGCTTGATCGCGAAACGACGTATCGCGCGGAAGGCTGTCGCGCGGCGTCGTGTAGCCGACGCGATCGCGCAGACCATCGTCGCGCCCCAGAATCTCGCGCCGGATGCTGTCACGCGTCGGCGCTTCCGGCGGCACGATCGGCCTTGAGGAAGGACGCGGCGCGCTTGCTTCGTTCCGCGACCGGCGCGCCGCTTCCGCTTCCACCTTGCGCACGGCTTCTTCAAGTCCGAGCCGTTCGCGTGTGATTTCGGATTCGGACAGCGGGGGCTGCATGCCGCGCAACTGCGCCACGAGCGCCGTACGCGCGCGCTCGTAAAGCGCACGGCGCGATTCGCCGGTATTCTTTTCCAAACCGGCAACGGCGCGGGCAATGAGCGGATAATAATCGGTCATCGATCTCGCGTGGCTACAGCATGATCCCGGAAAAGTGTTTACCGGTTTTCCGAAAAGATCATGCTACATACAAAATTATAGAGCGCGGTAGCGCTCTACCCTCAGTAAGCCTGCCCTCGCGCTCTAGAGGCCAGACCGGTTTCCCCTCAGGATTAAGGCGCCTTTCGACCCAGAGCCGGTCGGCACCTCATCACGCCTTCCAATTTAACCTGAAGACCGTTCAAGCTTCGAACGGATTCTGCACCAGAATCGTGTCTTCCCGCTCCGGACTGGTGGAAAGCAGCGCCACTGTGCAGCCGACCAGTTCCTCAATGCGGCGGACATACTTGATGGCTTGCGCCGGCAACGCCGCCCAGGAACGGGCGCCCGCAGTCGAATCATGCCAGCCCTCGATCGTTTCATAGATCGGCTCGACGCGAGCCTGCGCATGCACACCGGCAGGCAGATAGTCGATCTCGCGGCCGTCAAGCCGGTAGCCGATACAGACTTTGATCTCGTCGAAGCCGTCGAGAATGTCGAGCTTGGTCAGCGCCAGCCCGTTGATGCCGCTCGTGCGCACCGTCTGGCGCACCAGCACTGCATCGAACCAGCCGCAGCGCCGCGCCCGACCCGTCACGGTGCCGAATTCGCGGCCCCGCTCGCCAAGTTTGCGGCCGATCTCATTGCTCTGCTCGGTGGGGAACGGCCCCTCGCCGACCCGCGTCGTGTAGGCCTTGCAGATGCCGAGCACAAAGCCGATGGCGTTCGGGCCAAGGCCCGAACCGGTCGCGGCCTGCGCCGCAACGGTGTTTGACGATGTCACGTAGGGATACGTGCCGTGATCGATATCGAGCAGCAAACCCTGCGCACCCTCAAACAGAATGCGCTTGCCCTCACGGCGCTTGTCGTCGAGCAGCGACCACACCCGATCCATGTAAGGCAGAATGCGCGGCGCAACGGAGGCAAGCTCGTCGTAAATCGTTTGATGCGCGATTTCCTCAAGCCCAAGCCCGCGGCGCAGTGCATTGTGATGGGCGAGCAGGCGTTCGATCTTGCCGTTCAGTTCTTTGAGATCGGCAAGATCCATCAAACGGATTGCACGCCGCCCGACCTTATCTTCGTAGGCCGGCCCGATGCCGCGCTTGGTGGTGCCGATGCGTGTTGCTTCACTTGCGGCTTCACGCAGGCCATCGAGTTCACGATGCAGCGAAAGAATCAGTGGCGCATTCTCGGCGACACGCAAATTGTCCGGCGTGATGTTCACGCCCGCCGCTTTCACGCGATCGATTTCGTCGACCAATGCGTTGGGATCGAGCACGACCCCGTTGCCGATGACCGAGAGCTTGCCCGGACGCAGGATGCCGGACGGCAACAGCGAAAGCTTGAAGGTGACGCCGTCGACAACCAGCGTATGGCCGGCATTATGACCGCCCTGGAAACGGACCACGATATCGGCCTGCTTCGAGAGCCAATCGACGATTTTACCTTTACCTTCGTCGCCCCACTGGGAGCCGACTACGACCACATTTGCCATAAAGCATCCTCAGCCCAGGCCGTCACAAACCGGTGCAATGCATTGACTTCGTTAAGCGATTAACTGGGAAACCGCCTGCTGACGCGTCCGAGCTCCGGCGCGACGCAATCTCGCTTAAAGGATGCCATGCCCTGAGGCAAGGCGGGCTCTTTTCTTCTCCCTCCCCATTGTGGGGGAGGATTGACGCCCAAGCGCAGCGAGGCGACGCGGTGGGGATTAATTTTGCCCGTGCCGGAAAAGGGGCTTTAATCGCGGCTCACTCGCATCGAAACAAAATCTCCTTTTCCCGGAAAAATAGGGAGGGAAAGAAGCACTCTAAAACTTCAACGCGCGAACGATCTGGACGTGCGGAATGGCCCTGACGCGCTCGATCACATCGGGCGGCACAACACCATCGACCTCGACCAGTGCAATCGCATCCCCGCCCGGCGCATGGCGCCCCACATGGAACGTGGCGATGTTGATTCCCGCGTCGCCAAGCGTGCTGGCAAACCGGCCGATAAAGCCTGGCTTATCTTCGTTGGTGATGTAAAGCATCGACGGTCCGAATTCGGCGTCCATCTTGATGCCTTTGATATCGACCACACGCGGACGTCCGTCAGCAAACACGGTTCCCTTGATCGTGCGCTCCTGACGCTCAGTCACGACTGTCAGCGTCACCAGGCTTTCGTAATCGCTTTCCGCATCGCGCTTGGTTTCCTCGACCGCGATGCCGCGTTCGCGCGCGACGATCGGCGCCGACACCATGTTGACATCCTGGAGCAGCGGCTTAAGCAGCCCGGAAATGGCGGCGGACGTCAACGCCTTGGTATTCATTTGTGCGACGTGACCTTCGTACGTCAGCCGCACCATCTTCAATCCGGTGTCCGTCACCTGCCCCGCGAACGACCCAAGCTGTTCGGCCAGTTTAACGAACGGCCGCAGCCGCGGCGCTTCTTCAGCCGTAATCGAGGGGAAGTTGATCGCGTTTGAAATCGCGCCTCGCAGCAAATATTCCGACATCTGTTCGGCGACCTGCAGCGCCACATTCTCCTGCGCTTCGGTGGTGGAGGCGCCGAGATGCGGCGTGCACACCACGTTGGGGTGACCAAACAACGGATTGTCGGTGGCAGGCTCAGTGGTGAACACATCAAAGGCGGCGCCGGCAACATGGCCCGAATCAAGCGCCGCACGCAGCGCCAGTTCGTCGACCAGACCGCCGCGTGCGCAATTGACGATCCTCACGCCGGGCTTCACCAGTTTCAGTGCACGCGCATCGATGATGTTTTTGGTTTTCTCTGTGAGCGGCGCGTGCAGCGTGATGAAATCGGCGCGCTTGAGCAATTCTTCGACTTCGACCTTTTCCACGCCCAGATCGAGCGCGCGCTCCGGCGTCAAATACGGATCGTAGGCAATCACTTTCATTTTCAGGCCGTGGGCACGGTCGGCAACGATCGATCCGATGTTGCCACAACCGATGACGCCAAGCGTCTTGCCGGTGATTTCGACGCCGAGGAACCGGTTCTTTTCCCACTTGCCGGCCTGGGTTGATTGATCGGCTGCCGGAATCTGCCGCGCCAGCGCCAGCATCAGCGTGATCGCGTGCTCGGCCGTGGTGATCGAATTGCCGAAGGGCGTGTTCATGACAATGATGCCCTTGGCCGTTGCGGCAGGGATATCGACGTTATCGACACCGATACCGGCACGCCCGATCACTTTGAGGTTTTTGGCTTTCTCGATGATCTTCGGCGTCACTTTGGTCGCCGAGCGGATCGCCAAGCCGTCATAATTGCCGATCAATTCGGCAAGCTTTTCTTTGTCCTTGCCGAGGTTCGGCTGAAAATCCACCTCGACGCCGGAATCCCTGAAAATTTGGATCGCAGCTTCAGAAAGCGCATCGGAGATCAGGACCTTGGGTGCCATCGTACGGCTCCGGAATAGCTGTGAACGTTTTGTTTGTTGGGCTGAGCAGCCGCGACAAGCGCACTGACGCTATCGCGGCTATAAAAATTACGCCGCTTTCGTGAGCGCCGCTTTTGCGTCCGCGAAGGCCCATTCGAGCCATGGCGTCAACGCTTCGAGATCGGAGGCCTCGACCGTGGCCCCGCACCAGATGCGCAGACCGGGCGGCGCATCGCGATAAGAGCCGATGTCGTAAGCAACGCCTTCTTTTTCGAGCGCTGAAGCCACGGATTTTGCAAACGCGGCCTGCGCCTCCGGCGGCAAAGCCGTCACCACCGGATCGACAACCTTCAAACAAACAGATGTGTTGGAGCGCGTTGCCGGATCGCGTGCCAGAAAGTCAATCCATGGTGTCTTGGCGACCCAGTCGGAAATAACTTTGGTGTTGGCATCAGCTTTCGCAATCAACGCTTTTAAACCGCCGAGCGACTTCGCCCACGCCAACGCATCGAGATAGTCCTCGACGCACAGCATCGACGGCGTGTTGATGGTTTCGCCCTCGAAGATGGCTTCGTTGAGTTTACCGTTCTTGGTCATGCGGAACAGCTTGGGCAGCGGCCACGCGGGCTTGTAGCTTTCAAGCCGCGCGACGGCGCGCGGCGAGAGCACCAGCATGCCGTGTGCAGCTTCACCGCCCAGCACCTTCTGCCAGGAGAACGTGACTGCATCGAGCTTCGACCAATCAAGCGGTTGCGCAAAGGCAGCCGAAGTCGCATCGCAGATCGTGATCCCTTCCCGATTTGCCGCGATCCATTCGCCGTTTTGAACGCGCACCCCGGATGTCGTCCCGTTCCAGGTGAAGACGATATCCGTGTTGGAATCGATTTTGCCTAGATCCGGCAATTCGCCGTAATCGGCCGTAACGACCTGCGTGTCCTTCAGCTTGAGCTGTTTGACGACATCGGTCACCCAGGTCTCGCCGAACGATTCCCAGGCGATCATGGTGACCGGTCGCGCGCCGAGCATCGACCACATCGCCATCTCGATGGCGCCAGTGTCGGAAGCAGGCACGATGCCGATGCGATAGCCGGCGGGCACGTGGAGCACTTCGCG
Organism: Xanthobacteraceae bacterium; assembly: GCA_036262895.1. Lineage (GTDB taxonomy): Bacteria > Pseudomonadota > Alphaproteobacteria > Rhizobiales > Xanthobacteraceae > AP-16. Next base: position 8,228 of record DATAIA010000669.1, on the reverse strand, counting down.
GGTGAGATCGATGGCGCGCTTGAGCTTCGCGCGGCCGACTTTCGATCGGTGCGAACGTCCCAACAATGCGTCGGTGAGGGCTTGCAGGCTCCAGCCGGGGCGCTTGGCGCAGGGGCCGGAAGAAAAATGCGGAACTGCCGGCCGCATGCCGGGCTTCAATATCGTCATGATCTATCCTTCCAGATAGTCGCCCCTCGGTGGGGAGGGGTGTCCCACGGTCGGGATTAAGGAAGGGAAGACGTGCCGTCAAGCCAAGATTGGCATCGCCATCAACGAAATATGAATTGCCGTCATGGCGGCAGGGTATTCCCAGCCCTCCACGACACGATCAATGCTGATATGAGAGGCCCGGCATGAAGCCGGGCGATGGCGACAAAAAGTTGATAATCAATCAATCATATACCGGAAGCCAACCCGTGCCTCGTGCACGTTGAGATTGTCGGAAACAACAGCTCCGGTGTTGATATCGATGCCGGTCGGCACATTGCCCGGGCTAAGATAGCGATATCCCACATCGACAACCCAGTTCGGCGCAAAGTTATAACCCGCGCCCGCCATCAGCGCCCAAGCGAAGTTTGTGCTTGGAATGCCTCCCGGGACGGAGTTGGGAAGATGAATGCTCGCCGCGCCGACACCGAACCCCAAATAGGGCGTGAAGCCATACCACGTCCCCAGATCCGCATAGAGATTGAACAATCCCGTCAGTATCTGAGGTTTGGTGCCATAGTCGACCGTCAGATCCGCACGCGCCCAATTATTGATTTTCAAACCCGCGCCAGCGCCAACCGCAAACGCATTGCCGAACCAGTCGAAGGCGACCGAATTGGGGTTTGAGCTGACGGTGTTCAGCCGGTACGCGATGTCTCCGCGGAGATACCAGTTGGAACCGAGCTCTTCGATGGGCGGCGCCATGAGAGGCGGCTGCATGATCGGTGGCATATCGGCGGCATGAGCAAAACCGGTGCCGGCGGCGACGCATGCAGCAAGAGCTGCCGGGATACTCCACTGACGCATATACGCTTCCCCTCAACGAGCCAGGACGCCGGCTACGCCACACTGAAAGCAACTATGTCATGGAGAAGTTAAAAGCCGCTTAACCTTAACGATTAACCACGTTTGTTTGGAGCTCCCGAAGCAGCGTCAAACAAACCCGCCTACTTCAAACAATCCTCGAAGTGCACCAAGCATGATCCGGAAAAGCTTGCACCTACGCAAGCGGGTGGGGAACCGGCTTCCCCTCGGGACAAACGCACAGCGTTTGCCCGGAGATCATGCGCAACAAAAAGATAGTCTAGGCGCTCAAATACGATGAGCAGTCACGTCAGGCTGCTGCGCCAGTGAGCGCATCGACGATTGAATCGACCACCTCTTCGACCAACGCCTTATCGTCGCCCTCACCCATCACGCGGATGACAGGTTCCGTACCGGACGGCCGGATCACCAGACGGCCATGGCCGTTCAGACGCTTTTCGGCGTCAGCGATCACCGATTGCACTTTGCTGTTATCGAGCGGCTTGCCCGCTTTGTAGCGCACATTCTTCATCAGTTGCGGCAGCGGATCGAACCTGTGGCAGACTTCCGAAACCGGGCGCGCTTGTTTCTTGACGACTGCAAGCACCTGAAGCGCGGTCACAAGTCCGTCGCCTGTCGTCGTATAATCGGACATGATGATGTGTCCGGACGGCTCACCACCGAGATTGTAGCCGTGCTCGCGCATGCATTCGAGCACGTAGCGATCGCCGACTGCCGTGCGTGACAAGGAAAGCCCAAGCCCCGACAAGTGGCGCTCAAGCCCGAGATTGCACATCACCGTTCCAACGATGCCGGGTTTTGCAAGGCGTCCGTCTTCACGCCAACTTTCCGCAACCACCGCCATCAACTGGTCGCCATCGACGAGATGCCCTTTCTCGTCAACGATCACGACGCGATCCGCATCGCCGTCAAGCGCAATCCCGATATCGGCCCGCACCTCGCGCACCTTGTGGCACAGGGCTTCGGGCGACATCGATCCGCATTCGCGATTGATATTAAAGCCGCTCGGCTCAACACCGATCGAAACAACTTCAGCGCCGAGTTCCCACAACGCTTCCGGCGCAACGCGATAACCGGCGCCGTTGGCGCAATCGACCACCACGCGCAATCCCTCCAGATCGAGCGCGCGCGGCAGCGTGCGTTTGGCCGCTTCGATGTAACGGTCATGCACGCCATCGATACGGCGGGCGCGACCGAGATCGGCGCTCTTTGCCAGACGCTTCGTCAGGCTTCCATCAATCAGCGCCTCGATAGTGTGCTCGACATCATCCGACAGCTTGTATCCGTCGGGCCCAAACAGCTTGAGGCCGTTATCGTCGTAGGCATTGTGCGAAGCCGAGATCATCACGCCGAGATCGGCGCGCATCGAGCGCGTCAGCATGGCGACCGCCGGCGTCGGCATCGGCCCAAGCAGCAGCACATCCATGCCGACCGAGGTGAAACCGGCAACGAGGGCGTTCTCGATCATGTAGCCGGAAAGCCGGGTGTCTTTGCCGATCACCACGCGGTGGCGGTGTTCGCCACGCTGGAACGTCAACCCTGCGGCCTGCCCGACTTTCAAGGCAAGTTCCGGCGTGATCACGCCGTTAGCACGCCCGCGAATGCCATCAGTGCCGAAATACTTGCGAACCATTGTTCCCCGCCCGCCAGCTCAAACCCACGCACTCTCAAGGCGCGAACACTTTCCAAACGCGGAATACTACCAAATGCCATTTATCTGCAATGGCAGCCATTGCCATAATAGGATTGTCCGCAATTGGTTGCCTTAAAAAAGTGAGAGGATTCCAAGCCTATTCAGATCCCAAGCCTATTCAGATGCCGAGTCTATCCAAATGAAAACCCGGGCGCATTTTCACGCCCGGGTTCCAATCCATTGCAAACGCGTAAGCTCGCTCAGGCCTGTGGCTGAGGCTCCATGCCACCGGCTTCGGGCCGCGGCCGGCCTTTTCCGGCGGTCGGCACCGCGGAAGACCGCGGCGTTGAAGGTTCGCTGACACCCTCGCGCACCGGCGGCTTGCCGTCGAGCAGATCGCGAATTTCGTCGCCCGACAGCGTCTCATATTCGAGAAGCCCTTTGGCGAGCGCTTCGAGATCGGCGCGCTTTTCCGTCAAGATTTTTTCGGCTTCGGCGTAACCCGCCGCCACCAGCCGCTTGATCTCGGCGTCGATCTTCTGGACGGTTGCCTCGGAAATATTTTGCTGACGCGCCACCGAATAACCGAGGAACACTTCTTCCTGGTTCTCGCCATAGGCAACGGTGCCGAGTTCATCGGACAAGCCCCAGCGCGTCACCATCATACGCGCAAGCCGCGTTGCCTGCTCAATATCGGACGACGCACCGGACGTGACCTTTTCACGACCAAATACGAGTTCTTCAGCAACACGACCGCCCATCATGATGGCAAGCCGCGACGTCATCTGTTCGAGACTCATCGAAAGCTTGTCGCGTTCCGGCAATTGCATGACCATACCGAGTGCACGGCCGCGCGGAATGATGGTGGCCTTGTGCACCGGATCGGTCGCTTTCACGTTAAGCGCGACGATCGCGTGACCACCTTCGTGATAAGCGGTCAGCAGTTTTTCCTCTTCGGTCATGATGAGCGACTTACGCTCCGCGCCCATCATCACCTTGTCCTTGGCGTCTTCGAATTCCTGCTGGGTCACCATGCGCTTGTTGCGCCGGGCAGCCATCAGCGCCGCCTCGTTGACGAGGTTGGCAAGATCGGCGCCAGAAAAACCGGGTGTGCCCCGCGCGGTAGTTTTGAGGTTGACGTCAGGAGCCAGCGGTACCTTACGCACATGCACGCGCAGGATCTGCTCGCGGCCAACCACGTCCGGATTCGGCACGATGACCTGACGATCGAAACGACCGGGACGCAGCAGCGCCGGATCGAGCACGTCGGGACGGTTGGTGGCGGCGATCAGAATGATGCCTTCGTTCGCTTCGAAGCCATCCATCTCGACCAGCAACTGGTTGAGCGTCTGCTCGCGCTCGTCGTTGCCGCCGCCGAGGCCCGCACCGCGATGGCGACCGACCGCGTCGATTTCGTCGATGAAGATGATGCATGGCGCATTCTTCTTCGCCTGCTCGAACATGTCGCGCACACGCGAGGCGCCGACGCCGACAAACATCTCGACGAAGTCAGAACCCGAAATGGTGAAGAACGGCACGTTGGCTTCGCCGGCAATCGCGCGCGCCAGCAGCGTTTTACCGGTGCCGGGCGGGCCAACCAGAAGCACGCCGCGCGGAATGCGTCCGCCGAGCCGTTGGAACTTGCCGGGGTCGCGGAGGAATTCGACAATTTCCTGCAGATCCTGCTTGGCCTCGTCGACGCCCGCGACATCCTCGAACGTTATGCGGCCGTGCGCCTCAGTCAAAAGCTTCGCGCGCGACTTGCCGAAGCCGAGCGCCTTTCCGCCCGCGCCCTGCATCTGCCGCGACAGGAATATCCAAACGCCGATCAAAGCAATGAACGGCAGCCAGGAGACGAGCAGCGACACAAACCACGGCACGTTATCCTGCTGCGGCCGCGCGCTGATCTGAACGCCCTTGTTATAAAGGCGCTGCACCAGCGTGGGATCGCTCGGCGCGTAGGTCTGGAAGCTGCGGCCGTCGGTGAAGGTGCCGTGAATATCGGGTCCTTGGATCAGAACATCACGCACGCGGCCCTGTTCGACCTCGCTCAACAATTGCGAAAACGAGATGTCGGCCGACGTCGTCCGCTGCCCGGGATTCTGGAACAGCGTGAACAACGCAAGCAGCAACAGGACGATAATCACCCAAAGGGCGAAGTTGCGCAGATTGGCATTCATCCGACGTCCTTTGCGACGCACCGAAGTCCCGGCGGTCGATTGATGATGCCGCTTGTGATCGCGGCACGCGTACCCCACCTTGCGACAATAATGTAGGTCTCAGGGCGGCTTCTGCCAAGGGAAGTACTACAGGAAACCGCCAAAACTCTGTCATTCTAGCCGGCCTTGGTGAACAGACCTTTGTGCCGCACCGTCCTGAAAAGATATGGCTTTTACGATCGTTTACGGCGCTTTGGCGCCCGTTCGACGTTCAATCGGGCGGAATCGACAGTGATCATGGCTCCGGCAAGCGTTCTTCGCGTGCGTTTGCGGCCGAGATGAGACGCCCGCAAGACTTCAAGCAGTGTTTCAAGCTTGCCGAGTTCGACCGGCCCCTCGTCGCCCACGGCACTTATGGCTTTGCCCAGCAATCGCAAGGCGATTTCGGCCGGCAGGTCAAAAAAATCTACGGATATGAACGCTGCTGCCCCGGACTCGTCTCCTGAATCCTCTCGGCGCGCGACAAGCCGGGCCATGGCCTCATTGGCTGCCCGCTCAAGCGCGTGATCCGCCCGAGCCATCCTTTTCGCGATCAAGGCAAGGCGGGATGCATCAAGCCCCTCTGCGGCAAGGGCCGGCGTCAGTGTACGCAGTCGCGCCCGTGTAAACCGCGGATCGCGGTTCGACGGATCGTCCGCAAAGGGGATATCCGCCGCCTTCAGCGTGGCAATCAGCCGAGCCTTGCTCATTTCCAACAACGGGCGGATGAGTTTGCAATCGCCGAGCCCAGTGGTCCGCGTCATGGCTGCAAGCCCAGAGAGACCACTGCCGCGGGCAAGGCGAAACAGTACGGTTTCCGCCTGATCATCGAGCGTATGCGCCGTGAGAATGTGCCGCACTTTCGCTTTATGCGCGGCGTCGACCAGCAGGCGATAGCGAGCATTGCGTGCCGCCGCTTGCAGCCCGGTCACGGGCTTTTTACCGGACCAGCGCACCACACGATGCGTCACGCCAAGTTTCTTGGCCATCCGGCCGACCGATGCCGCTTCCTGAGCCGATTCGCGACGCAAGCCGTGGTCGACAGTGACCGCAAGAAGCTTTGGGCCTTGCTTGAGGGTCTCGCGCCAACGCGCAGCCAGGAACAAGAGCGCCACTGAGTCCGGGCCGCCGGAGACAGCAAGCACCAGACCCGGTTGATCGGCGAGATCGGCAAACAGCGCCTTGGCCTCGGCAGCGCTGACCGGCACCGCCTCTTTAGCAGCGGACACGCTTTTGTTCCCGCTCGACGCCCTGTTTCACATTGACCGACGCGCGCGGATATTTCCGGCCGATTTCGGCAAGCGTCGCGCAGGCTGCTTCTTTTTCATTGAGAGCGGCAAGCGACTGACCAAGACGCAACAGCGCGTCGGGCGCCTTCGGTGCGGTTTCGAACTTGGTCGACACGGTCAGGAAGGACTCCGCCGCATCGCGATAGCGCTGGCGCTGAAACAAGCTTTCGCCAAGCCAATAATGCGCGTCGGACACCATGCGATCGCTGGGATAACGTTTGAGGAACGCGCGGAGGCCATCTTCAGCAAGCGCATAGTCTTTGCGCAACACATAACCGTAAGCGAGATCGTATTCATCCCGCGGTGTTGCGGAGGGCGGCAAGGTTGCCTGCTGAACACCGGCATTGCTGGAATTACCCGCCTGCGGCGGCGGCAATCCGTTGGGGCCAGGCGAGAAACCGGGCGGTGACAGCATGCCGGTTTCGTTGGACGCCTGATCGCTCAGCGTTGAAAGATCAAGCGGCGCACCAGGCTGACGCCCCCCGGGAGCTCCAATCGGCGCCCCCATGGAAGGAGGCACAGCCTGCACGTCGGAACCGGGAACCGACAATCCCGTAGCCGACTGCATCGACCCGAGTGCGCGGGGCACGCCCGGGGCATTGGGATGTTCCGTAGGATCGAACGCATCGGAGCGGCGGCCCGGCACAATTGGGCCATTCGGCGGTGGCGGCGCCGCAACCGGCGATGACGGCATGGGCTGAGGCGCCGACGGCCGCATGGCCGGCGTCGGCTGCGCCGCATGTGACGCGCTCAATTGCGCGGCGCGAAGCTGCTGCTCAAGCTGCTGATTGCGATATTCCAGTTGCTCGATGGTCCCGGTGAGCTGACGAACCTTATTTTCCAGCTGGTTGAGCCTGACGACGAGATCGGAATCCGACACTTGCGCCAGTGCGGATGATGTTTGGGCTACAAACATGAACCCGAACGCAATGCACCACATTAAAATTATCTGGATACTGGATCCCCGCCTACGCGGGGATGACCGGAGAATTGGATCTATCCGTGCTGACTTTCGTGCACCGCATTGCCCCCACCGCTCATCCCCGCGTAAGCGAGGATCCAGCTTCAGATCAAGCCGGCGGCGCTCATGATTTGACGTTGCAGACATAGCCTTGAAATTCACTCCCGAACGCATCAGTCGAATGACCGTACCATAAGGAAGTTTGTTCGGCCAAAATGTGTCAACCTCATCAGTCTGCCACAAATGCATTCGGCGCCGGGGAGGTCTCCGCCGGCGCCGATCGCTTCAAGTAACGATTGTTCTTACGAACTGGCGTTCAGCACCGTCACAGCACGGCGATTCTGGGACCAGCAGGAAATATCGTTGCAGACAGCCACGGGGCGCTCCTTGCCGTAGGAAATCGTCCGCATGCGATGGCCATCGATCCCACGCGAGACCAGATACTCGCGCACCGCCTGCGCACGCTTCGCGCCCAGCGCGATATTATATTCGCGCGTGCCGCGCTCGTCGGCGTGACCTTCGACCGTGAAGGCATAACGATTGTACGTCTGCAGCCACTGCGCTTGTTTGTCGAGTGTGGCTCGCGATTGCGAACTGAGTTCAGTCGAGTCCGATTCGAAAAACACCCGATCGCCGACATTGACGACAAAATCCTGCTGGCTACCGGGCGTGGCAGCTCCTGCAAGACCGGCTCCGCCGGCTGGATTGTTTGGATTGTTAGCGCAGGCGGCAAGCGCGATCAGAAAAAGTCCTGCAACAAGCGCTGACGCGGTTCGTGCGATACGCCCGTGACGCTTACTCGTGGTCATTCCGGCGTCTCCCTTCTCTTACGTGACCAGTACATGACCCCGATCTACAGCCCGTTCGTTAAGCGAAGGTTCCGTCAACCTTGATGAGACGTTGCAGCGGCCCATTCAAAGCCCTGGAAGCGTGGAAACCGTTTCGAAGGGTTAATGCCTGGTAAACAAGAAGCGCGAGGCCCGCTCCGCTGCCCCTAACCCCGGAACCGATCAATTTGACGCAAACGATGGCAATGACATGACCGAATTGTAGCTTTCGATGGATTTGCACGAAATGCTGTCACCCCTCATCCCGCGCTCGCTTCGCTCCGCGCG
>DATAIA010000668.1:0-9376 GCA_036262895.1 Xanthobacteraceae bacterium | reverse complement strand
TGGACCATGCCGATCAAGGCGCGTATCGACATGCTTTCGACCGGAATCCGAACGCCGCTCGGCGTGAAGGTCTTCGGTCGTGATCTTGCGGAAATGGATCGACTGGCAAAACAGATTGAGGCCGTCATTCGCAATGTGCCAGGCACCACGAGCGCTTTTTCCGAGCGTGTCCTTGGCGGCTATTATCTCAATATTGATCCGGATCGCACGCAGCTTGCACGTTACGGTCTGACCGTCGGTGATGTCCAGAGCACCATTGCAATGGCTCTTGGAGCGGCGCCAATAACTACGACTGTCGAAGGTCGCGAGCGCTACAACGTCAATATTCGATATCCGCGCGATTTGCGAAGCGATCCGCAGGCAATCGCGACCCAGGTGCTCATCTCGATGCCGGATGGTGGAGCCGTCCCGCTTGGTCAAGTCGCAAAGGTGAGTCTTGCTCAGGGACCTTCGACGATCCGCACCGAAAATGCTCAACTAGCAGTGTACATCTATGTCGATTTGCGCGGACGCGACCTCGGCAGTTACGTTGCGGACGCGCAAAACGCAGTCGCGCATCAAATTAAATTTCCACCCAGATATTACGTGACCTGGAGCGGCCAGTTTGAATATCTGGAGCGCGCCAAGGCCCGTCTTCAGTTCGTTATCCCGCTGACGATTCTGATCATCTTTCTGCTGCTTTATCTTAATTTTCGTCGCCTGACGGAAACATTGATTGTCATGCTATCCGTTCCATTCGCATTGGTTGGCGGTTTGTGGTTGATGTGGCTGCTTAATTTCAACATGTCGGTCGCGGTGGCGGTCGGCTTCATCGCACTTGCCGGTGTTGCTGCCGAAACCGGGGTAGTGATGCTGATTTATCTCGACAGCGCGCTGACCGAGCTGCAGTCGCGTCGAAAAATGGAAGGACGGCCGTTCACACGCGAGGATCTTTACGCTGCGATCAACACCGGCGCAGTCGAACGGGTGCGGCCGAAGATGATGACCGTCACGGCAATCATGGCGGGCCTGCTGCCCATTATGTGGAGCCACGGTACCGGTTCTGAGGTGATGCAGCGGATCGCCGTGCCGATGATCGGCGGCATGATCTCCTCGACATTGCTCACTTTGATCGTGATCCCGGCTATCTATGCAGTGGTGAAGGGGATTTCAGTGAAGGAGATGGCGATGAAGTCCGTCTCTCTGCAGCCTTGAATGACAGGTGTTTCAATGCGCTGTAATTCGGAGCGAACCAAAGCCACGATGGCCTTCGCCATGACAATGGCGTTTGCACTGCTTGTTGTGGGCCGTGTGGCCGGCGCTCACGATCATGCGACAGGGATCGTCAAGGAGCGCATGGAAGCGATGGAGCGAATGGGAAAAGCGATGAAGGCCATCAGCCAGCGCATCCAGTCAAAGCGGGATTTGGAAAGCATCAAGCAAAATGCTCAACTCATTCAATCGTTGGCGGTCAATATCCCGGCTCTGTTTCCAAAAGGGAGTATGCAGCATCCCACCGAAGCCAGATTGCAGATATGGGAGCGTTGGTCTGATTTCGAATGCAAGGCTCAACGCCTGCAATCCGAAAGCAACCAACTGGCGACGACGGATATCTCAGATCTCTCGGTCTTGACGGCGCAGGTGGCCGAAGTGAGCAAGATCTGTTCCGGGTGCCATGAGGCCTATCGCCTGAAAAAATGACTTAAAAGGCGAGCTTGTCGGAAATTCGATCACGTTATCTATTCGGTGGATTGTCTTAAACATGGCCCGTGTGGTTTCGCTTGTATCGCTGTCGGATGCGCCGAGTGCGTCGACCACGATGAACGCTATAAATCCTAGGACCATGATGCCGGCGCCGAGGAGAAATCCCCGGATTGTTCTGTTGTGCTGTTTAATGGTTTTCCGCGGCAGCATCAGAAGCTGATAAAGCGCATAGAGCTGCAGCCCGATGCCGATGGCGAGAAGCGCCAGCACAAGAAGATCGACAACGCGCCAGACCCCGCCGCTGGTGCTCCAGCCACTCAGGAACGTGAATGAAAATCCGAGCACGATCCCAACGCCGGTGATCGAGCCGGTCCGTTCGACTTCTGCGATGGGCCTATCATCTTCTGTCAATCAAATTCTCCCATCCTGAATTAAACTACTTACGATACGCGAACGCCACCTCCTGATGCTGGCTTGCGAGTTCCGCCATTAATTGATGCTTCGGCGAAAGATGACAAGCCGGATCGGTCGCGCGGGCGTCGCCGGTCAACATGAAAGCCTGACAACGGCAGCCGCCAAAATCGTGCTCGCGGCGTTCGCAGCTTCTGCAGGGCTCCTGCATCCAATCCGTCCCGCGGAACGCCTGGAAAGCCGGCGATTGCATCCAGATATCGCTCAGAGAATGGTCGCGCACCGACCAGAATTCGAGGCCTGGAATTGATTCCGCTGCATGGCAGGGCAGCACGCGGCCCGATGGCGTCACATTGAGCGAGCGGCGTCCCCATCCGCCGACGCAAGGCTTGGGAAAGCGCGCGTAGTAATCAGGCACAACGGCATCGATGACAATGCGGCCGTGATGACGCGCGCGTAATTGTTCGATCGTGCTGACGGCGCGCTCGACTTGTTCGGCTGACGGCATCAGCATCGCGCGATTTTTCAACGCCCAGCCGTAATATTGCACATGCGCGATTTCGACACGGCTTGCCCCCAGCTCAAGGGCCAGCGTCACCATGTCATCGACGCGATCGATGTTGGTGCGATGGATCACGGCATTCACGGTTAGTGGCAGTCCGAGCCTGATGACTTCGGAGGCAAGCGCACGTTTACGCTCATAAGCGCCTTGATATCCGGCGATATGATCGGCGGATGACGCGGTGTTGTCCTGAATGGAAATTTGCACGTGATCGAGGCCGGCGTCGGCAAGAGCCGACAAGGTCTTCGTTGTTATGCCGACAGCCGATGTGATGAGGTTGGAATAAAGTCCGGCTTGCCGCGCGGCCGCAGTAATCTCGACGAGATCGCGCCGTGCGCCCGGTTCACCGCCGGAGAGATGCACCTGCAGCACGCCAAGTGCGGCGGCCTCGGTAAACACCCGCGCCCATGTTGCGGTGTCGAGTTCATCGCTGCGGCTCTCAAGCGCGAGCGGGTTGGAACAATAAGGACAGCCGAGTGGGCAGCGGTGGGTGAGTTCCGCCAACAGCCCGAGGGGGCGCGTCAGGGCGGGGGAGGCCACGTCACAACTCCAGGAGCCGTTTGGCGGCCAGCGAGCCGATCATCGCGGTCACGTCAGCAAGCACGCGCTCGCGCGGTGCGGAAAAGGTTGCAGAGAGATCATCGACGATTGCGGCCAGTGTTGCTTCTCCGGTGCATCGTTTGAGGATTTCCGCCGCGATCGGATCGGCCTTGAATACGCGCTCGGGCGCCAACAGCACGAACCCGCCTTGCGCTTCGTTATGCACGAGGCGAACGCCTCGCGGCAGACGCGGGCGCGCATCGGGTGCGATCTGTGGCGTTTCAACTTGTTCGGCCAAGGTCTAATCCTTTGGAACGAATGCGCCAGGCGGAATGTGCTTGGGAACAACATAAGCGTGATAGAGCGCATCGAGCATGGACCACAGCACGTCGCATTTGAATTCGAGCGCCGCCAGAACTTTTGCCTGGTCCTCGGGCGTTGTTGCGTGCCGTTTGACATAATCAAGCGCGAAATCAGAATCGCGTTTGGCCTGTGGCGGCCGCTTGTCGAAATAGGCCAACGTTTCCTGGGTCACAAACGGATAGTTGGCCAGCATGCCCGCCACCCGTTCGCTGATGATCACCGGCGAGAATAGCTCGGTCAGCGACGAGGCAATGGCTTCAAGCAACGAACGCTCCCGGACGAAATTGACATAGGCATCGCCGGCGAACCGCGTCGCCGGCAAGAGCCCGCGCAGAGACACGACGTCGTCGCGGTCAAGGCCGAGGCCATCCGTCAATTTGAGCCAACGCTCGATGCCGCCATCGCCCGGCTCCGCACCGTCATGATCGACAAGACGGCTGCGCCATTCGCGGCGGATTGCAGGATCATCGCAGCGCGCGATCAGGCTCGCATCTTTTTTCGGGATGATTGCTTGATAATAGTAGCGGTTCAGGGCCCAAGCCTGGACCTGGCCCTTGGTGCAGCGCCCGCTGTGCAACAGATCATGGAACGGGTGCAATCGGTGATAACGACGCGCACCGATGTCGCGCAGGCGCTGCTCGAGTTCATCCGGTGACAGTAAAATCACAACACGATCTCCATCCCATCCTCGGCGACTTCCCAACCCGCTTTCTCGACGCGTTGTCGTTCCGGCGATCCTGCAATCAGGATCGGATTGGTGTTGTTGATATGGACATAAACGCGCCGCCCCGGAACATCCGTTAGTGCGGCAAGCGAGCCGTCCGATCCTTCAATCGGCATGTGCCCCATCCGGCGCCCGGTTTTGAGGCCGGTGCCGCTTCGGATCATTTCATCGTCGGTATAGAGCGTGCCGTCAAACATGATGAGGGATGCCCGCGCAAGCCGTGCATGTAACGCCGCGGTCATGGCTGCCGCACCGGGGACATAGACAAGCCGCGCATCATTCGCGCGAATTTCGACGCCGACGGTGGCCCCGGTTTCTGCACCAATTTCGGGATTGTCCGTTTCCAGATAGAGCGGCACCTTGCCGGGAACAGCAAACAATTCGGCCGTAAGCCCCGGCGCCGGCGAAAAAGGATGATCAAGTAAAATCGTTTGCCGTTTCACCAGATCGGTCGCCAGCGCGTTGAAAATCGGGTTGTCGGCAAGCGAAGCCAATGTTTCCTTGCTGGCATAAAGGTCGAAGGCCTGCCGCTCGCGCAGATCGAGAAGGCCTGTGACCTGATCGATCTCTGCGCCGGTCAGCAAAACGGCGCTGATAGGAGAGCTTCGCAGGCCAGTGCGGGGCTGCAATGCCGCATTGTTCTGAATCTGAAATCTTAAGTCGGGTGAAGCATTCAACAAAACCCATCGTTCCCCGTCGGCGGAAACGGCAATGCTTGATTGCGTGCGCGGCTTCACGCGCGGGTCATGGGTCCAGGCAAGGCTGCAGACTGCGCACCGGCAATTCCACTGCGGAAAACCGCCGCCTGCCGCTGCACCCAGCACAATGGCTTTCAGGCGCTTCATGGGCATGCGCTATGGAATCGAAATTGGAGATCAGGGGAATGGCAGCGGGTTTTAGGTTTGCCTGTTGCTGTTGAGAACAGGCGCCGGGCTCGGAATGGAAATGGCTCGGCGGTAAAGGTCACGCTTCCTAGAGCGCTATGAGAAAAGATTGGATTGCAATCGCGCTCTATTCTTTCGTTTGAGCATAATCTTTTCGGAAAACCGGTTCTCACTTTTCCGGACCATGCTCTAGCAAGGATCAAGCGTGTCCGGCGCAGGGCCGAACACGCTTTGGTAATCAGAATTCAGCCGGCATGTAGCCGTTGATTTCAAGGCCGATGCAGATTTCGACGAGTGTCGGAGTGGTCCAGGCCATGGTTCACAGTCCTTTAAAAGGGACGTCCGCGACGAGCGGACGCAGTTCAAAAATAGCTCACGGAAAAGGGCGACGCAATGCCCCACAGCGGCCCCATTTGGGACACCTTCAAGGGGAATGCGCCATGAAATAGGCGAGTTCCACCAGATCTGCGTCCTTGAGCGGCTGGACGACTTCGATCATCGCGGTGTCATAACCCACCCGAGCGTTGCTCTTGTATTCCCGGAGCGCCTTGAGGAGATAATCCTCGCGCTGGGCGGCAAGCCGGGGGATATTGTCGTGTCCTGAATAATCCGGGCTGTGGCAGAACCCGCAGCGATGCTGTGCGACGAGCGCGCGGGCGCGCTCCATTCGTGCCTGGTCCGGAGCCTGCTCCATCTTGGGGCGCGGCAGTTTTTCAATGAAATCGGCAAAGGTCTGCAGATCGGCATCGGTCATGCCCTTCGCCATGTCGTTCATCGGATCAACACGGCGTTGGTTTTCGCGAAACAGATAAAGCTGAATTAAGAGATAGGCCGAAGGCATGGCGCCAAGCGAAGGCACCTGCGCGGTTTCCGATTGGCCTTTTTCGCCATGGCAGGCCAGGCACACTGTTACGCGCTTCTGGAATGTTTCCGGGAGGACGGGAAGGACTGTTCCGGCAAGCATAGCGAAAGCAACGATCAGTCGGCGCATGCCGCCCACTCCGTCATGAATGAATTTGTTTGGTGATCGGGCCGGCGATGGGGCGAGGGTTGTGGAAACTGAGCTTCCAAACCCTCGCGTCTCTCATCAGGCAAATGCGTGCGCCGCTCCTTGACGGCGCACACTAAGCTTAGCGCTTCTTCGCAACCTTCGCGTCGTAGGTCACGCGATAGACTGCACCGTTATAGTCATCGGAAATCAACAGTGAGCCGTCGTTCTTCACCAGAACGTCGACCGGCCGTCCGCGATAATTATTATCGGGACCGATGAAGCCTGTGATGAACGGCTCAACCGATTTCACGGTGCCATTGCTGTTGAGGTGCACCGCGACAATGTCGCCGCCCATTTTTTTCGAGCGGTTCCATGAACCGTGCCGCGCAACAAAAATGACGTTCTTGTATTCCGCCGGGAACTGATTGCCGTTGTAGAACCGCATGCCGAGGGTCGCAGAATGCGGGCCCATCTTGGCAACGGGCGGGGTGAAGTCCTTGCAGGATTTGCCCCAGCCGAATTCCGGATCCGGAACATCGCCCTGATAGCAGAACGGCGATCCAAAGTGCTCGCCGACTTTGGTGACGCGATTAAGTTCGTCTTCAGGCAGATCTTCCGACATCCAGTCGCGGCCGTTGTCGGTGAAGTAAAGCTGCTTCGTCACCGGGTGCCAGTCGAAGCCGACGGTGTTGCGGACGCCGCGGGCGACCACTTCCATGCCGCTGCCGTCAAGATTGATGCGGCGGATCTGGGCGTGGGTGTCGGGCGGCAGACAGTTGTTGCAGGGCTGACCGACCGGAACATAAAGCTTGTTGTCCGGACCGATGGCGATGAACTTCCAGCCGTGCGCTTCGTCCTTCGGCAGGTTGTCGTAGATCACAACTGGTTTCGGCGGATTGTCGAGATGGTCTTCGATCTTTTCGATCTTCGACACCTTCGACAGTTCGGCGATGTAAAGCGTGCCGTCCTTGAAGGCGAGACCGTTTGGCCGATAGAGCCCTGAGGCCACGGTCTTGAGGCTGCGCTTGCCGTCTTTTTCGATGATTGCAGTCACCTTATCGAGCAGGCGGCTGCCGACAAAGATGGTGCCTTTATCGCCTTCGCGCAGCGAGCGCGCATTGGCCACGCCGCTTGCATAAATCTCGATCTTGAAGCCCTTGGGCAGGGTCAGTTTATCGAGCTGGATCTTTTCGGCGGCGGCCGGAATCGGCGGCGGGGCAACGGGCGAAAGTTTCTTCGCATCAGCCGTATCCGGTTGACCGATCAGCGGCGAGCCCGGCGGAAGTGCCGGAGCGGCTGCAACAGTCGTGGGCGCAGGCGTTGCGGCGACCGGAGCAGGCGCGGCGGGAGCTGGTGCAGCGGGTGCCGGTGTTGCCGCAACAGGTGCTGGCGTTGGCGCGGGTGCCGCTGGCGCAGGCGTGGCCGCGACCGGGGTTGGCGTGGAAGCGGATGCTTCGGCCGCAGGCGCCGCAGGTGCAGGAGCCGCAGCCGGTGCGGGTGTTGCAGAAGCCGGCGCGCCTGAAGCCGGCGTGTCGGATTGTTGTGCAACGGCTGCTCCGGCGAAAAGCAACGTTCCAAGTGCGCCGGCAAGCATCAAGCTTCGCCGGGCAGAACCGGTTGTCATCATCACTGAACCTCCCTCGTGCAGAGGCCCGTTCTTATGTGCCGTGCTGCGCGCGGATTTCTATCCGAGCGAACGAAAGGCATAAGCGGGCGTCCATCGCGCGGCAGTTTCCGACACTTGTTCGGCCGAAGCAATCCGGATTTACGCTGTTCAGATAAGATTGCAGCAACACAGCGATGCGAGCCGCTCAGGGCGGTAGCATCGATCCTTTGATGAGGGGCCGGAGGTTGGTTTGCGCTTCCAGGAGCTTGCCCAGGAACTGATCGGCCATCTCGGATGCGGAAATGCGTGCTGACTGGGAACTGGTGTTGATTGCTGCGATGGTTCGCCCCAACGAATCGACGATGGGCACCGCGATCGACACAAGTCCCGCTTCGAGTTCCTGATCCACGACACAATAGCCCTGCTCGCGCGTTTTTTGCAGCAGCTCCACTAATTCGTCGATGCCGGTGCAAGTGACCGGTGTGGCGCGGCGCCGTTCCGTTGCTTCAAGGCGGCGCTTGGCATCTGCAGGATCAAGTGAAGCGAGCAGGACCCGGCCCATTGACGTGCAATAGGCAGGCAATCGTGAGCCCACACTCAGGTCGACCGACATGATGCGCTTTTTGGCGGAGCGGGCGATGTAGATGACTTCATGACCATCGAGAATCGAGGCCGAGCAGGATTCCTCGATCTCTTCGCTCAATGTCTCGACATAAGGCTGCAGGAGCTGAGGAAACCTGCTTGAAGCGAGATAAGCGTAACCAAGGCGCAGGATCCGGGGTGCGAGCCGAAAAAATTTGCCGTCGAACTTGGCATAGCCCAGACGTTGCAATGTGAGCAGGCATCGGCGCGCGGCGGCGCGGCTTAGCCGTGTCATCGCCGCGATCTCGGCAATCGTCAGCCGTTCGCGGTGTTCATCGAAGCATTCGATGACAGCAAGTCCCTTGCCGAGCCCCGCCATAAAGTCGCGATCGGGCGCGGGGCTGACCGGCGAGGCTTCCTCGCGAAGATCATCGGCTTTGTCGAGCATCTGCACGATGTTGCTGCTTGGTTGACCCATGCGCCAACAGCTCCTAAAGTTCGAATACAAGAACATAGTGCGATAAGCGCACAAATGGAAGCGCCGCGATCGTCTTGTGATTCCAGCTCGGAAATTCCGCTCCAGGGCGCAAACGCCGTGGAGGCGGAACGGTTCACGACCTTTTTGCGTGAGCGAAAGGATTTGGATTGCACCGGGCGATTCACATCACGATGCATGCAGGTGTCAGTCCATTTGATAGACTGAGCTTGAACCAAAGTTACGCATGCCGAAGTCAAACGGAGCCCGCGCCGCTCCCAGGAGTTGATCGATGTCGGACGCTTACATTTGCGACGCAGTGAGAACGCCGATCGGCCGTTTCGGCGGCACGCTTTCGAAGGTGCGCGCCGATGACCTTGCGGCGACCTCCATCAAAGCGTTGGTCGCACGGAATTCACAGGCCGATTGGTCCGAGCTTGATGAAGTGTACTTGGGGTGCGCCAATCAGGCCGGTGAGGATAATCGCAATGTTGCTCGCATGGCACTGCTGCTCGCCGGACTGCCCGAAACGATTGGCGGCATGACGGTCAACCG
>DATAIA010000667.1:0-11611 GCA_036262895.1 Xanthobacteraceae bacterium | reverse complement strand
CGGGTCTCTGAGGCAGGGAGACGCGCAATGGCATTGAAAACATTCAAACCGGTCACGCCGAGCCTTCGTCAGCTCGTCATTGTCGACCGTTCCGGCCTCTACAAAGGCAAGCCGGTCAAGACGCTTACCGAGGGCAAGAATGCCTCGGGCGGCCGTAACAATAACGGGCGTATCACCGTGCGCTTTCGTGGCGGCGGTCACAAGCAGACCTACCGCGTCGTGGACTTCAAGCGGCGTAAGTTTGATGTGCCGGCGCGCGTCGAGCGGATCGAATACGATCCCAACCGGACGGCATTCATCGCACTTCTGAAGTACCAGGACGGCGAACTCGCTTACATCCTGGCGCCGCAGCGGCTTGCCGAAGGTGATACGGTCATTGCTGGCCAGCAGGTTGACGTAAAGCCCGGCAACGCGATGCCAATGTCGAGCATGCCGGTTGGCACGATCATCCATAATATCGAGTTCAAGATCGGTAAGGGCGGTCAGCTTGCACGTTCGGCTGGTGCCTACGCGCAGATCGTCGGGCGCGATCAGGATTACGTCATTCTGCGTCTCAATTCCGGTGAGCAGCGTTTGGTGCACGGGCAATGCATGGCGACTGTCGGTGCAGTCTCCAATCCCGATCATATGAACATTTCGATCGGCAAGGCCGGTCGTAAGCGCTGGATGGGACGTAAGCCGCACAATCGTGGTGTGACGATGAACCCGATCGATCATCCGCACGGTGGTGGTGAAGGGCGCACGTCAGGTGGCCGGCATCCGGTCACACCGTGGGGCTTCCCGACGAAGGGTAAGAAGACCCGTAAGAATAAGTCGACCAACAAGTTCATCGTGTCGAGCCGCCACGCGCGGAAGAAGAAGTAACCGAGGAATAGGCAATGGCGCGTTCGGTTTGGAAAGGTCCTTTCGTCGACGGCTACCTCCTGAAAAAGGCGGAAGCTTCGCGCGCGTCTGGACGTCACGAAGTGATCAAGACCTGGAGTCGGCGGTCGACCATTCTGCCGCAGTTCGTCGGGCTGACGTTCGGTGTCTACAACGGAAAGAAACACGTCCCAGTGATGGTCACTGAGGAAATGGTGGGGCACAAGCTCGGCGAGTTTTCGCCGACGCGAACCTTCTTCGGCCACACGGCCGATAAGAAGGCGAAACGCGCCTAAGGCCCGAGGGAAATACAATGAGCAAGCGCGCGCGCGAACGAAGCCTGTCAGAGAACGAGGCCAAAGCGGTGGCCCGGATGCTCCGGGTATCGCCGCAGAAGTTAAATCTGGTTGCGGCCATGATCCGCGGCAAAAAGGCTGCGACTGCACTCGCGGACCTTGAGTTTTCGCGCAAGCGTATTGCGCGTGACGTTCGCAAGTGCCTGCAATCGGCCATTGCGAACGCGGAAAATAACCACGACCTTGATGTCGACGATTTGGTCGTCGCCGAGGCGCATGTTGGCAAGGCGCTGGTTCTTAAGCGCTTTTCGCCGCGCGGCCGCGGCAAGATGAGCAAGATTTTGAAACCGTTCTCTCACCTGACGATCGTAGTGCGTCAGGTTGAGGCAGCGGCGTAATCGGGAGAGGACCGACCCATGGGTCAGAAGGTTAATCCAATCGGGCTGCGTCTCGGCATCAACCGGACCTGGGATTCCCGTTGGTATGCCGGCAAGAACGATTATGGCCAGCTGCTGCACGAGGATATGGCGATCCGTAAGGAATTGCTGAAGCTGCTCAAGCAAGCTGCGGTTTCGAAGATCGTTATCGAGCGCCCGCACAAGAAATGTCGCGTCACGATCTACTCCGCCCGGCCGGGCGTGGTGATCGGCAAAAAGGGCGCCGACATCGAGAAGCTGCGCAAGAAGGTGGCTGAAGTTACGGACTCCGATGTTGTCATCAACATTATCGAAATCCGGAAACCCGAGCTCGATGCGCAACTCGTTGCTGAATCGATTGCGCAGCAGCTGGAGCGCCGCGTTGCTTTCCGGCGCGCCATGAAGCGCGCGGTGCAGACCGCCATGCGGCTTGGCGCCGAAGGCATCCGTATCAATTGTTCGGGCCGTCTCGGCGGAGCGGAAATCGCGCGGATGGAATGGTATCGCGAGGGCCGGGTGCCGCTGCATACGCTGCGCGCCGATGTCGATTACGGGGTGGGCACCGCGTTCACCACTTATGGCACTTGCGGCGTCAAGGTCTGGCTCTTCAAGGGCGAGATCATGGAACATGATCCGATGGCGCAAGACAAGAAGATGACCGAAACCGACGCGGGTCGTCCGCGCCGCGACGCAGCCTGATCGGCCTGAATAGAACGAGAGACGTTAAGTCATGCTGCAACCAAAACGGACCAAGTTCCGCAAAGCGTTCAAAGGACGCATTCACGGCACCGCCACGAGCGGGACCGATCTGACGTTTGGTCAGTACGGTCTCAAGGCGATGGAGCCGGAGCGTGTGACTGCGCGCCAGATCGAAGCGGCGCGCCGTGCCATGACGCGTCACATGAAGCGCGCCGGCCGCGTTTGGATCCGTGTGTTTCCCGATGTACCGGTTTCGAAGAAGCCGATCGAAGTCCGCATGGGTAAAGGTAAGGGAACGCCCGAGCTTTGGGTGTGCCGCATCAAGCCGGGTCGCATCATGTTCGAGATCGACGGTGTGACCGTGCAGATGGCGAAGGAAGCGTTGGCGCTTGCCGCGGCGAAGCTTCCGATCAAAACCCGTTTCGTCGAACGAATTGCTGAGTAGAAGCCATGAAGGCATCGGACGTCAAAGTCATGACTATCGACCAGCTCAATGATGAGCTTTTGAAGCTCAAGAAGGAGCGGTTCAATCTGCGGGTCCAGCGCGCCACCGGCCAGTTGGAGAACACCGCACGGGTTCGTCAAGTAAAGCGCGATATCGCGCGGATTCAGACGATCGCGCGACAGAAGCGCGGCGCTGACAAGACAGTGAAGTAAGGAGACCGAGATGCCGAAGCGGGTGCTGCAGGGCGTCGTGGTGAGCGATAAGCAAGCGAAGACCGTCGTTGTTAAGGTCGAGCGCCGCTTCACGCACCCGCTGCTCAAGAAGACGGTGCGGCGGTCAAAGAACTACCACGCTCACGACGAGAAAGATGAATTCTCGGTTGGGGACCTCGTGTGGATCGAGGAGCATGCCCCAATCTCAAAACTTAAGCGCTGGGCTGTAACCCGGGGCGAGAAGAAGGCGAAATGAAGCGCAGCGCGCTTAACAACAGAGGACGAGGTGCATCATGATTCAGATGCAGACCAACCTCGACGTGGCGGACAACTCCGGCGCGCGCCGCGTCATGTGCATTAAGGTGCTGGGCGGCTCAAAGCGGAAGTACGCTACCGTGGGGGATATCATCGTGGTCTCCGTCAAGGAGGCGATCCCGCGTGGCCGCGTCAAAAAGGGCGAGGTGATGAAAGCCGTCGTCGTGCGGATCGCGAAAGACATCAAGCGCGCCGACGGTTCGGTCATTCGCTTCGACCGCAACGCGGCTGTGCTGATCAATGCGCAGTCCGAGCCGGTCGGAACCCGTATTTTCGGACCGGTGCCGCGCGAACTGCGCGCGCGCAACCACATGAAAATCATCTCGCTTGCGCCGGAGGTGCTGTGATGGCGGCCAAGATCCGGAAAGGTGACAAGGTGGTTGTGCTGACCGGTCGCGACAAGGGTCGTACCGGCGAAGTCATCCAGGTTTTGATCGATGCAGGCCGCGCGCTCGTTCGCGGCGTCCATATGGTCAAGCGCCACCAGCGTCAGACCCCAAATCAGGAAGGCGGGATCGTCTCCAAGGAGTCTTCCGTCCATCTGTCGAACCTTGCGATTGCCGATCCAAAAGACGGCAAGCCGACCCGGGTTGGTTTCAAAGTGACCGGCGACGGCAAGAAGGTGCGGGTGGCCAAGCGTTCAGGAGTGGAGATCGATGGCTGAGACCCAATATACGCCGCGGTTGCGCGCCCATTACGATAATGTTGTGCGCGGCAAGCTGACGGAGCAATTCAAATACTCCAATCCGATGCAGGTTCCGACGCTGACGAAAGTCGTGCTCAATATGGGCGTCGGCGAAGGCGCTAGCGACCGCAAGAAGGTGGAGCTGGCTGCGGGCGATCTCACGCTGATCGCGGGCCAGAAAGCTGTGATCACGATGTCGCGCAAAGCGATCTCGAGCTTCAAGCTGCGCGAAAATCAGCCGATCGGCGCCAAGGTCACGTTGCGCGCAGCGCGTATGTACGACTTCATCGATCGCCTCGTGAACATCGCGCTTCCCCGCGTGCGCGACTTCCGCGGTTTGAATCCGAAGAGCTTCGATGGCGGTGGCAACTACTCGATCGGTATCAAGGAACACATCATTTTTCCGGAAATCGACTACGACAAGATTTCGGATGTTTGGGGCATGGACATCACGGTTTGCACCACGGCGCAGACCGACGATGAAGCCCGTGCTCTGCTTGCAGAATTGAACTTCCCGTTCCGGCAGTGAGGCTGGCTTAAGCCTTCCTCAAACGCGGAAACTCAGGAGAATTAGATGGCGAAGAAAAGCTCCATCGAGAAAAACGAACGGCGGCGCAAGCTTGCCAAGAAGTTCGCGGGCCGGCGCTCGCGATTGAAGGCCATTACGCGCGACAAAGAGCTTCCTATGGAAGAGCGTTTTGCCGCTGCGCTGAAGCTTGCCGAATTGCCGCGCAATTCGTCGAAGGGCCGTATTCGCCTTCGTTGCGAGGTGTCGGGCCGTTCGCGTGCGAATTACCGCAAGCTGAAGATGAGCCGTATCGCGCTACGTGAATTGGGCTCAAAGGGCCTGATTCCGGGCCTCGTGAAATCAAGCTGGTGAGGGGGGTCGATCCATGTCCATGAACGATCCAGTCGGCGATATGATCACGCGGATCCGCAATGCGCAGCTGCGTAGCAAGCCTAAGGTTTCGACCCCGGGCTCGAGGCTGCGCGAGCGCGTGCTCGAGGTGCTCAAGTCCGAGGGCTACATCCGAGGTTACTCGACCGTTGAGTTCGCTAACGGCCGTACCGAGTTCGAAATCGAGCTTAAATATTACGATGGTACGCCGGTCATCCGCGAAATCGAGCGGGTGTCAAAGCCGGGACGTCGGGTCTATGCCTCGGTAAAGGCGTTGCCGCGCGTCAATAACGGGCTTGGCATTGCCGTCCTGTCGACGCCGAAAGGCGTCATGGCCGATCACGCTGCACGCGACGCTAATGTCGGTGGCGAGATCCTCTTCACCGTATTCTGATCGGACAGGGGAACAATCATGTCTCGTATCGGAAAAAGAGCGGTTGCGATCCCGTCCGGCGTGACGGCGAACGTTGAAGGGCAGACCATCAAAGTGAAGGGGCCGAAGGGCGCCCTGCAATTGGTGGTTCATGGTGACGTGACGCCGAAGCTTGATAACGGCGCGCTCAAACTCGATCCGCGCATTGAAACCAAGCGCGCGCGGGCGATGTGGGGGCTTTCACGTTCGCTCGTCTCGAACCTGGTGGCAGGTGTCACCAAAGGTTTCGAGAAGCGGCTTGAAATCAACGGCGTCGGCTATCGTGCGGCAGTGCAAGGCAAGCAACTGCAGCTCTCGCTGGGCTACAGCCATGAGGTTGCCTATCCGATCCCGGAGGGCATCACGATCACCACGCCAAAGCCGACCGAAATTCTGATTGCCGGAATCGACAAGCAGAAAGTTGGTCAGGTCGCGGCTGAAATTCGCGCTTACCGTCCGCCAGAGCCTTACAAGGGCAAGGGCGTGAAGCACGTCGGCGAATACATCTTCCGCAAGGAAGGCAAGAAGAAGTAACGGGAGCTACTGATGGCGAAACATCTCAGCGCTATCGAGCGGCGTAGAGCGCGGGTGAGGCGAGCCGTAAAGGCGGTTCGTGGAGACCGGTTGCGACTATCCGTGCATCGCTCCTCGAAGCACATCTACGCGCAAGTCATCGACGACATCAAAGGCGTCACGCTTGTTTCGGCGTCTTCGATTGAGAAGGACATGCGCGGCAGTCTTAAGACTGGAGCCGATGTCGATGCGGCGAAGGCGGTTGGCAAACTCGTTGCCGAACGCGCCCTTGCAAAAGGATTGAAGGACGTGGTGTTCGACCGCGGTTCTTATCTGTTTCATGGTCGCGTCAAGGCGCTGGCCGAGGCTGCCCGCGAAGGCGGACTTAATTTCTAAGGACAGAAACAATGGCACGTGAACGCGAGCGGGGCGACCGGGAAGAGCGCGACAGCGAGTTCGTCGATAAGCTCGTGCACATCAACCGGGTGGCCAAGGTGGTGAAAGGCGGACGTCGTTTCGGCTTTGCCGCACTGGTCGTTGTCGGCGATCAGAAGGGCCGGGTCGGTTTCGGTCACGGCAAGGCGCGTGAAGTGCCGGAGGCCATCCGCAAGGCAACGGATGCTGCCAAGCGCAACCTGATTCGGGTGCCGCTGCGCGAAGGCCGTACGCTGCATCACGACGTTGCCGGGCATCATGGTGCAGGCAAAGTGTTCTTGCGTGCAGCGCCGGCCGGTACCGGTATCATCGCCGGTGGTCCGATGCGCGCCGTGTTCGAGACGCTGGGCATGCAGGACGTCGTTGCCAAGTCGATGGGATCGTCAAACCCTTACAACATGGTGCGCGCAACCTTCGATGCACTTAAGCACCAGGACAGCCCGCGATTGGTGGCCGCACGGCGTAACCTCAAAGTTTCGACCTTGCAGGCACGCCGTCGCGAGGGCGACAACGAAGCAACCGCGGACTGACGGGCTTGAAGCGCGCGCAATGCGCGGGAGCATTCCATGACGACGAAAAAAACTATCAAGGTCACACAGACCGGAAGCGCGAGCCGCCGCAAGTTCGATCAGCGGGCAACGCTGATTGGCCTCGGCCTCAATAAGATCGGTCGCGTGGCCGAGCTGCCGGATACGCCCTCGACTCGCGGCATGATTGCCAAGCTTGGCCATCTCGTGCGCGTCATCGACGAGCAAGGAGGCAAGCGATGAAACTTTCCGATCTGCGCGATAACGAAGGATCGCGTAAATTCCGCCGTCGCGTCGGCCGAGGCATTGGCTCGGGCAAAGGCAAGACGGCCGGTCGCGGCGTGAAGGGCCAAAAGGCACGTTCCGGCGTTGCCGTGAAAGGCTTCGAAGGCGGTCAGATGCCTTTGCATCGCCGTTTGCCGAAGCGCGGTTTCACTAACATTTTCCGCAAGACCTTGAACGAAACCAATCTCGGCAAGGTTCAGCAGGCAATCGACGCGGGCAAGCTCGATCCCAAGGCGACAATCGACGCCGCGGCGCTGGTGAAAGCCGGTGTGTTGCGGCGGGTGAAAGACGGTGTGCGGCTGCTCGGCAACGGCGAAATCAAGACGAAAGTCACGATTGCTGTGGCTGGTGCGTCGAAATCGGCGATTGCCGCGGTGGAAAAGGCCGGCGGATCGGTAACAATTCTCGCTCCTAAGACGGAGACGGGTGAAAAGGCCGCGTAACACCCATATAGAGCCGTAGATAGTTATGGGTGTGAGCAGGGCAGTAATCGGAGCCTTAAGGGCATGGTCTCTGCAGCGGAACAGTTAGCGGCCAATCTCAATTTCTCGGCGCTTGCCAAGGCCGATGAACTGAAGAAGCGCATCTGGTTCACGGTGGGTGCGCTGCTTGTTTACCGGTTTGGCACTTACATTCCGCTGCCCGGCATTGATCCATCCGCTTGGGATCAGATTTTCAAGAGCCAGGCCGGCGGCATTCTCGGCATGTTCAACATGTTCTCGGGCGGCGGTATCAACCGCATGGCCATCTTCGCCCTGAACATCATGCCGTATATTTCGGCCTCCATCATCATTCAGTTGATGACGACCGTCTCCTCGACGCTTGAAACGCTGAAGAAGGAAGGCGAGCAAGGCCGCAAGACGATCAACCAATATACCCGTTTTCTGACGGTGATTCTTGCCGCGTTCCAGGCTTACGGAATTGCCATTGGCCTTGAAGGGGCCAGTAGTGTCGTCACCGATCCCGGTTGGTTCTTCCGGATCTCGACGGTGATCACGCTCACGGGCGGCACCATGTTCCTGATGTGGCTTGGCGAGCAAATTACGTCACGCGGTATCGGTAATGGTATTTCGCTGATCATTCTGTCCGGGATCGTTGCTCAATTGCCTTCGGCGCTTGCCGGTACTCTCGAACTCGGTCGGCAAGGAGCGCTCTCGACCGGAATCATCCTGGCTGTGCTGGTGATGGCGGTGGCCGTGATCGCGTTCATTGTGTTCATGGAACGCGCGCAGCGCCGGCTTTTGATCCAATATCCCAAGCGCCAGGTCGGCAATCAGATGTTTGAGGGGCAGTCCTCGCACTTGCCGCTGAAGCTGAATACGTCGGGTGTCATTCCGCCGATCTTCGCATCGTCGCTGTTGCTGCTGCCGACCACGGTCGCCAACTTCAACGCGGGTCGCGGGCCGGAATGGTTCAATATCATTACGACGCAGCTCGCGCATGGCCGCCCGCTGTTCATGTTCCTTTATCTCGCGATGATCGTTTTCTTCGCGTTCTTCTACACGGCGATTGTGTTCAATCCGACGGAAACCGCGGATAACCTGAAGAAGCACGGCGGCTTCATCCCCGGCATCCGTCCTGGCGAACGCACTGCCGAATACATAGATTACGTGCTGTCGCGCATTACTGTGATTGGTGCCGCGTATCTTGCAATTGTCTGCTTTATCCCGGAAATGCTGATCAGCTACACCGCCGTTCCGTTCTACTTTGGTGGTACGTCGCTCCTGATCGTGGTGAGCGTCACAATGGATACAGTGGCGCAGGTCCAGGGCTATCTCCTGGCGCACCAGTATGAGGGGTTGATCAAGCGGTCCAAGCTGCGGGGGCGGCGGCGATGAGGCTGATTCTTCTCGGCCCTCCAGGAGCGGGCAAAGGGACGCAGGCCCAGCGGCTGGTCGAGAAGCATGGCATTGTGCAGCTATCGACCGGAGATATGCTTCGGGCGGCGGCCAAGGCTGGTACCCCAGTAGGTTTAAAGGCCCACGAGATCATGGCGCGTGGTGAACTCTGTCCTGACGATCTCGTTGTTGCGATTGTCGGTGACCGGATTCAGGAGCCGGACGCGCGAAATGGCTTTATTCTGGATGGCTTTCCGCGGACTGTGCCCCAGGCTGAGGCGCTTGACCGAATGCTGCATAAAAATGGGGTTGAGCTCGACTCTGTGATCGAATTGCGGGTCGATGAGGGCATTCTGCTCGACCGGATTGCGACCCGGGTGGCGGAAATGAAGGCCAAGGGCGAGCCGGTCCGGGCCGATGACAACCCCGAGTCTTTGAAAAAAAGGCTTGACGCGTATAAGTTGCAAACCTCGCCGCTCGTTAACTATTACGAGAAGCGCGGCACGCTTAAGACTATCGACGGAATGGCCCCTATACCTGAAGTAACGAAAGCGATCGATCGGGTGCTTTCGCCATCAAAATAGGGCCTAAGAGGTTGACTAAACTACGAGGAATCCAGTAATAACTCGGCATTCGTTTGGAGACTGCTTGCAGACGATGCCGGGCCCGACAGGAGGGGCGGCGTCGTTTTTGCGTTCCTGTCCCGGTCAGATGAGATATTCCGCATTCGGTCGTGTCGAGTGATCGGCTGAAGAAGAATAGAGTTGCGTCCCGGTGCGCAGTGCGCTGCAGGGACATAAGCGAACTTGAACACGTCCGGTCGTTGGGCCGGCAAGAGGAGTGATCGTCGTGGCCCGTATCGCCGGTGTCAATATTCCGACCAACAAGCGCGTCCTGATCGCGCTGCAATACATTCATGGAATCGGGCCGGCTAATGCGCACGAGATCATGGAGAAGGTGAGCATTCCGCACGATCGGCGTGTGTCGCAGCTGACCGACCAGGAAGTTTTGCAAATTCGCGAAGTGATTGATCGCGACTATTTGGTCGAAGGCGATCTGCGCCGCGAAGTTTCGATGAATATCAAACGCCTGATGGATCTTGGCTGCTATCGCGGCTTACGTCATCGCCGCGGGTTGCCGGTGCGTGGTCAGCGCACGCACACCAACGCCCGCACCCGCAAGGGGCCGGCGAAGGCGATCGCCGGTAAGAAGAAATAACGAGCCGAAGTAACAGAACCGCAGCGCCTCATCGGCACGGGTTACAGGGAACAATGACGGGTCCGGGTTGCTGCCTGAGATCAAGTCGCGAAAGGGTCGAGCATGGGTAAGGAAGCCACCCGCGTCCGTAAACGCGAGCGCAAAAACATCGCATCGGGTGTTGCGCACGTGAATGCGACGTTCAACAACACGATGATCACCATTACGGATGCACAGGGCAATACGATTGCCTGGTCGTCGGCCGGAACCAAAGGTTTCAAAGGTTCGCGTAAATCGACGCCGTTCGCCGCGCAGGTTGCTGCTGAGGATGCCGCGCAGAAGGCGATGGAACACGGTATGCGCACTCTTGAAGTCGAGGTTGCAGGTCCGGGTTCGGGCCGCGAGTCGGCGCTGCGCGCTTTGCAGGCTGCTGGTTTCACGGTGACTTCGATCCGCGATGTGACTCCGATCCCGCACAATGGTTGCCGGCCGCGCAAGCGCCGCCGGGTTTGATGTCTATCCGGTGGATGGTTTTCCCGTCCGCCGCCGCCTTCTTTTCCCCACAAGGCGGAGTGGGGTTTTTCGCGGCTTCAGGCCGCGCCGCTCAATGCGATGGGTGACAATGTGATTCAGAAGAATTGGCAAGAGCTGATCCGACCGAACAAGCTGCAGGTTGCTTTGGGAGGTGATCCGAAGCGTATTGCGACCGTCGTCGCCGAGCCGCTGGAGCGTGGCTTCGGCTTGACGCTCGGTAATGCGCTGCGGCGCATTCTGCTGTCCTCGTTGCAGGGCTCAGCCGTGCAATCGGTGCACATTGACGGTGTGCTGCACGAGTTCTCGTCAATCCCGGGCGTGCGGGAAGACGTGACGGACATCGTGCTCAACATCAAAGACATCGCCATTAAGATGCATGGCGATGGTCCCAAGCGCATGGTCGTCAAGAAGCAGGGCCCTGGTCAGGTGACTGCTGGTGACATCCAGACGGTTGGCGACGTTGTCGTGCTCAACCCCGACCTCGTGCTGTGCACGCTGGATGAGGGCGCTGAGATCCGCATGGAATTCACCGTCAACACCGGCAAGGGGTATGTACCGGCCGAACGCAACCGTCCGGAAGATGCGCCGATCGGCTTGATCCCGGTGGATAGCCTGTATTCGCCGGTGCGCAAGGTTTCCTACAAAGTCGAGAACACTCGTGAAGGCCAGATTCTCGATTATGACAAGCTGACCTTGACGATCGAAACCAACGGCTCGATCAGCCCGGAGGATGTACTCGCTTATGCCGCGCGTATTCTCCAGGATCAGCTGAATGTCTTTGTGAACTTCGAAGAGCCGAAGAAGGAGATGGCTGCGGAATCCATTCCGGATCTCGCGTTCAATCCTGCCTTCCTCAAGAAGGTCGACGAACTCGAGCTGTCAGTACGTTCGGCGAATTGCTTGAAGAACGATAACATCGTTTATATCGGCGATCT
Organism: Xanthobacteraceae bacterium; assembly: GCA_036262895.1. Lineage (GTDB taxonomy): Bacteria > Pseudomonadota > Alphaproteobacteria > Rhizobiales > Xanthobacteraceae > AP-16. The sequence continues at coordinate 108 of DATAIA010000667.1, read as the reverse complement.
CGTACAGAAGACGGAAGCCGAAATGCTCCGCACCCCGAACTTCGGCCGCAAGTCGCTCAACGAGATCAAGGAAGTGCTGGCGCAGATGGGCCTCCACCTCGGCATGGA
>DATAIA010000666.1:0-5344 GCA_036262895.1 Xanthobacteraceae bacterium | reverse complement strand
CGTCCCTCCTCGGAGGGCGTAATGCCCATGATCTCGCTGAAGTCGTGGACATACAGATGGAGAAGATTCTCGAGGATGCTTCGATCGGTCTCCAACGCTGGAACGAGGGCAACTGTCATGACTTCCCTGACTGGCGTAACGAATGAATTCAGCGGCCGCGCCAACGACGGGTCAGGTGGACGGCGCAGCCGCGCCAGCACTGCTCCTCTCCCTTCCGCAACTCCAGCACAACTCAAACGACGCCGGATTCTCGGCATTGCAGCCTGCACAGCGCCATGGATCCGCGTCGGTCTTGCTGTCTATGGTCGAGAGAGTGTCTTCGACCAACTTGCGTGCAGCCTCGTAGTCGGTGTCGTGCATGACCCATATCTCTGCTGGTGGTCGAAACTCCGGCACAGCGGAATGGCCGGAATATTCGTTTTGAATGGTGGCCGCGATTCCGTGCCTGAGCAAGGCGTCCCTGACCAGAACCGTCTCGCTGACGACGTTCGAGCTGAAGACTTTCCGCATGCGACTTCTCCCCGAAGATGACAGGAACTCTACAGTTGGTACCTATCGAGGATTTTGCCGACGGAGTTTCCCTCTTCAGTTCCGTCAGGCTTTGCTGCCAACCAGTCGATCGCCGTGCCCGTCAACGCGATAAACCTTCCGGCGGCTTTGAATCAGCGCTCAGGAACGCCCTGAGACGAATTGCTCCGAATACGGCCAACGGTCCACCGGCGCCCGACAACAACAAGCCGCCCCGTTCAACTGGGCTGAGTGGCAACCACCAGATGAGCAGCGCAAGACATGTCAGATAGATGGCATAAGCCAACAGCAGCGGTACCCTGCGTTTCCATCCGTAGTAAAGCGATGAAACCGCGAATGTCACTGCAAATCCGGGTGTGACCAGCCTGTCGTTGTACAGAGCGTAAGGGGTAGGCGGGCGTCCATGCGAGGTAAACGCATACGCGATGACCACTGTCACGAGGACCATTGGCACGACCAGCACCGGCAACAGAAGCCAATTGCGGCTCTTCGGCTGCGCGTAACCGCTGCGTAGCGAGAAGGCGCGGGCTCTGATGGCTCGCGTGCCCCAGATCGGGACCGCCACGAACACGATGGCCACGAGACAAAGCGCCGCCCAGCCCATGCCCTCTCGCACCGAGGACGTCGGCGGGAGGAAACGCTTGAGAAGATCCTGGGTCCCCAGCAGGAAGAAGCCCAACCCGGACCAAAGTGGCGCCAAGCCAGTAGCCCACTGCAATCCGATGGGCCGATCTGGAAGCGGGCTTGTGTCGGGCATATGGGATCCTTTGTGGAGGCGAGTTTGAACCATAGACCAGTTCCGTCAGCGGCTGAGTTCAGCGGCCGCGGGCTGAACTGTCAGGCAAGGCAGAGCCACCTGCCACCAACTCCTCGCGCTCGGTCTCCGGCAACCAGAAGAACAGCTCGTTTTCGTCCGGATCGTGTATCGCGATCGTGGGGGCGCCCCAATGGACAATGGTTGTCTTGATTCCCCGGCTCTCGACATGCTGTCTGAGCGCAGAGGATCCTTCGGCATCAAGGCCGATGAAAGCGCGGCCGTGACCGGGCCGATCGACAGTGGGCGGCTCGGCTTGATTCAGGATCAGCTCGAACCCGTGGAGGCTCACTTGAAACACGTGCGGCTTCCCGTTCTCCTCGTACATCCAGTCCAGGGAGAATCCCAGGGCTGTGGTGTAGAACGCCAACGCTTCCGAGGCGTCGCGAACGAAGAAGACCGTCTTTGCGTGGAACTTTGGCACCGGAATACCTCGGATTCAGAGTGGCCCGGGAAACACTTCAGCGTCCCCTGGCGGCGGAGCACTTCATGGTTCACGGACCGCCACAACGATTTGCCAGGCGACCGCATGCACAGTTCCCTCCTGGCCACCGCCATCATGGCGCCAAGTCAAACGATGCACGAAGCGGGATATCGACCTTTCGCAACTTGTCATGAAGCGTCACTTCGACCGTCCATCTTCCCAATGGGTCTCCTGCCTCCCCGACAAACTTGATGACGGGAGCTGACAAGAACACGCTCATTGGGTCCATCCCAATGGGACCCCTGAAGCATTCGATGTCTTGCTGCGATATGGAAGTGGTCTGGTTTGGCCTGGTGAACCTGATGTCGCAGGAGACGTCAGCGACATTGTTTTCCCCACGGCGGGGATTTCCGAAGAAGATCAGCACGAAGGCAGTATCTCCGCGCTTCAGCTTCGTCGCCTCCTTGAACTCAGGAGTCGCGCTCTGCGGTGTGCGCCATTTCTCCGCCCAGTCCTGATCCGACGTGATGAGGAGCCAACCGCCAAATCCATCCTTCGATCGGCGGGACTCCGTGTCTGGTGCTCGCTTTCCGCTGCGGTCAATCCAAAAGCCGTCCCGCTCGGCTGCGATGGCTGCCATCGACACCAGGGACAGAGTTCCGAAGAATCTGGCGATACGTTTCACAGGTCGCCTAACGGTTGAGTTCAGTGCGCGCCGCACGCACAAGGCTTGGCCGCCTGCGGCCAAGCGCTTCATGCGTCCCGGACCGCCGCAACGATTTGTTGGGCGACACCGACGCAGGTTCCGGGCTCTTGCCGAATTCTGATCTGTCGATGCTCATGGTCGAGGCGCACATGGTGGTTCGAGAAGCATCAGCATTGGCTGCATTAAACAGAGCTATCCAATTCTGGAGAACATCGCGCGGTCGCATGCGTGGCCCTGGTTCGTGATGATCACAGCTCGGCTCCGATCAAGGCGGCGACGAGTCGCTGCTCCTCCAATGAGAGCAATTGGCACTCACGCTGCTGGAAGACTCTATGTGGATCGCCATCCTCGTAACGCGGCACAACATGCACGTGAAAATGAGGTTCGCTTTGCCCCGCCCCTTTGCCATTGTTCTGAAAGATGTTCATTCCCCTGGCTCCGAGTGCCTTGGTTGCTGCATGCGCGACGTCTCGCGCCAAACGATACACGCCCTCAAGTTCGTGACGTTCAATGTCCAAAATGGACTCCCGATGAGTCCTTGGAATGACCAGCATCGCTCCGCGCTCGTACTGACGCTGATTGATTTCCGCCACCGCGAACTCGTTTTCAGCAACGATCGCACACCCACGTGCACCAGACAGGTCGTCGCAGAAACTGCAGGATGTGTATGAGGGGATCTCGAATCTCATCGGCAATGCACCTCGGGATTCCTGCAGGTGGCGTTCCGAGACCACTGGCCCGCGGCCGAGCACTCATGGTCGGCGGCCCGCTGCAACGATTTGTCAGGCGTCACGGCGCTGGCTCTCTGGCTCTGTCTTCTCGATAGGACTTGACGATCTGCATGAGCATCTCCTTGCTGCGGGCGTGATTGGCCTCATCAGGGACGTGCACGTGAATGATCAAGACGTCTCCGCCAACAGGAGTGAATGCCGAAAGGTCGTGGCGTCGCTCGAACAGGCTCCATTCAGGAAGGCCATATATGCGGGGAAGTTCGGACATGGGTGGGCCATCAATTCCCCAGCGCTGCTGCGCGGAGATGGGACCGCGCTTTGGGAAATATGCGACCAGCACGTAGAAGCTACCTGCCAGATCTTGCTCCGGAGGCTTGGACCCTGTCGGCGCGAGAGCAAAGAGTGGCCTTGCTCCTTGATAGGTGACGGAGAACTTCTGCTGTTCCCAACCTTCCGGGACAGACATGAATACTGACGTATTCCCAATTCGGGCGGTGGCCGTCGTTGTGCTTTCAGCCGGAGTCGCGGAGCCCGACAGGACCACGAGCAGAGTGAGTATCAGACTCTTGTTGTGGATCATGTGTGCACCCTGACAGTGACCCTGACGATTGACCTCAGCGGCGCTCGGCCGCCTGCGGCCGAGGACTTTATGGTTCACGGTCCGCTGCAGCGATTTGTTGGGCGGCAGAGACGCGCGTGAAGTTCTTCTTCGCTGGATATGCGCTGCGTTCATTCGAGCTTCTTTAGCCCTTCTATGTAGTACTCGTCGTCGACCTTGAGGGCCACCGCGACTGCGGACGGACCATCAGAGAGTGAAACCGAGTACGTGTCCTCTGAACAGCTGGACGCCGCGGTTCGCGAGACAGGAATTGTGGCCCCGTCGGCACCGAGAAGCCAAACCATGACCGTTGTGTTCGGCCTTGCACAGATTGCGGTAGACCGTGGAAATACAACCTGGAGAGTGTAGTGGTCAGTGCGACGCGTCCAGAACACGGCCCCGATTTTCAGCGAGGCTCCTGGAGATGCAATGCGCTGCGTAGCAACGTTCTGGGATTCCGAAGACTGAGCCAGAGCGAGCGCCGCCACGACGCACATGGAAACTGCGGCGGCAATTCTTGTAAAGGTACGAGACGTCCAGTTCATGACAACCTCCAATATGTGCTCTGGGGGCTACTCTATGAAGCCAATCTCCAACTTCTGGCGTGTCACCAACACAGCTCTCATAGCAAGCAGGCGCCTGGACCCGCAGAGCGGTTCCCGGGAGGGAACCGCAACATTGGCATCGTCTGTAGCAACATCGGTAGCCGGTGATTCGCACCATGCACGAACCGCTCTACGCATCGACTCTGCCAATGACGCCGGCGCCTTGACGTGAAAGGCCGTTCGCACCTGATGGACGCAACGATCCTGAGTGCTAATGAGCTTCACTGCTCAGCGGTATCGGAGCTGCGGGACGGGATGGCGCAAGCGGTATCGGTCCGATTGGCGCCGGCGGGGGCGGAGGATCAATGACGGGGAGTGGCGGCGCCTCGAGAGGAGGCAGCAGCTCCTCGTCCTGGTGAGGCGGCCCTTGCGATTCCTCCAGCGAGAACAATACGGGAATCCTTACGCAGGCCGGTTGCGGCTGCCGGCGGTAGATGCCAGGGGTGATCCGTACGGCCCTGCCCCAACGCAAGGCAGCCTCGTCGAGCTTCGGGTAGCCGGAACTCTCGTCCACCGTCACCGGATTGGGGCTTCCCTGTTCGTCATAGCAGAGCCTGATCCTTGTAGTGCCCTGCTCTTTCAAGGCACGGGAGGAAGGCGGGTAGTAGTCCGCGATCCTGGGCTTGAAGGCGTATCGCGGCAGAATCGCCGGCAAGGCTTGGGTCTGAGTTGAGGGTTGAGCGTGGGGCTGGGCTACGGTCGCATCGTTGCGATTGCAGTCAGAAAGGGCCGCAGACAGGGCAACCAACATAGTTTGGACGACTCTTTGGTTCATTCTCAGTTACCTAGGTGGTGCCTAACGATTGAATTCAGAGACAGGACGCCGCCCTCTCTGCACGCGGGCGCGCAGTGCTCGTGAGCGCCCTATGCGTCCCCGACCGCTGCAACGATTTGTTGGGCGACAAAGGTGGTCGCATACGGCTGGAGTCATCGCGCGT
>DATAIA010000665.1:0-2609 GCA_036262895.1 Xanthobacteraceae bacterium | reverse complement strand
GCAGAACTTCGGTCATAATTTGAATGTTGCTGTCGTGAAACCTGTTGCCGGTTTCGCTAAGGACGTCGGAAATTATTTCGGCAACTCCTTCAAAAGCCTTGGTCATTTTTTGGGCTTGTGAGATCGCAGCGACATTTAGGTTCTGCCCAAAATAATTGGAGCATGTTCCAATGATGGACATGCTCCAAATTTTTGGATTCAGAAGTCGTGATGGCGCTGCGATTGATCTACTCAGCCGGAATCTGTCTGCGGAACATGGCAAAAATCATTTCCCAATCCCGGTTGGCCGCCTGTTTGTGATGGACATCGCGGTCCGGCAGTGCGTAGCCGTGAATGGCGTTCTTGTGCCGTTCATAACGATATTCCACTGGCGCGTGGCCGAGAACTTCGGCGAGCGTCTGAATGGTCGACGTTGGTGCCAGCGGGTCGTCTTCCGGGAAGCCGCAATAAATTTCGCCCCGAAATTTGTTTGCCAGCAGGTGAGGAGAGTCGGCAGCCTCGCTCACAAGGGTTGAACCGTGGAGGCTTGCGGTTGCTTGGAAATCGTCAGGGAAGTGACCCGCCGCACAAATGGCATGCCGCCCGCCCATGCAGAAGCCGATGGCGCCCTTGGCCTGTTTGACGCGTTCGCCGCTTAAGAATTTGAGCGCGGCTTCGGTGTCGCGCACGACCATTCCGTTGGTCAGTGCTGCGCCGGCGGCGCGAACCTTTTTTTCAACCTCGGGCCCGAGCGTAGCAAGGCCCCATCCGCGGCTCTTTTCCGGCAAGCTGACCCGAACCCGTCCTTCACGGTAATAGAAATCCGGCACAATCACATAATAGCCCACTGTGCCTATGCGACGCGCAATGTCGAACAGCTCCTCGCGCAAGCCGAAAACATCCATGTAGATGATTACAGCGGGAAAAGGCCCGCCATCCTTGGGATGAGTGACGAAAGCCTCCATCCGGCCATCTGGCGTCTCGATTTGCGCAAAACGCTCTCTCATGGGGCGGCTCCCACTGTGCTGTTTGATGAATCTTTGAGACAGGATCATTTCGGAAGTATTGCGGTGCAGTGGAATCCGGTTTAGCGCGGACTGTCAAGCCGATGGGGCAGGGATCTCACCGCGCTGTCGGTGCCCCATGATGGGTGAAGCTGCCCTTCATTTAGCCCGCCCGGACCTTTATATCTGCTTCATTGAAAAATGGGGTTCTCTGCATGATTCTCGTCCGTTTTTTCATGATTGCCGTTTCGACTCTGGTTCTTGGAGGAGCAGGGGGACAGGCGTTTGGCCAAACCCATGACCGTATTCAAGACCGTACCCAAGATCGCCGGGTACCGTCCGGCGCGTCCGACCTGATGCTGTCCTATGCCCCGGTCGTGAAGCGGGTCACGCCTTCTGTCGTCAATGTCTATGCTGCAAAAGTGGTCGAGAACCGAAATCCGTTTATGGAAGATCCGTTCTTTCGCCGCTTCTTTGGCGGTGGCGGCGGCCCGGTGCCCCAGCAGGTGCAGCGCTCCCTCGGCTCAGGGGTCATTGTCGATGCTGCCGGCCTTGTCGTGACCAACAATCACGTGATCGAAGGGGCAAGCGAGGTGAAGGTCTCGCTTTCCGACAAACGTGAGTTCGAAGCCGAATTAGTGCTGAAGGACGAGCGCACCGATCTCGCGGTGTTACGGCTCAAGGGTGCACGCGAGCGATTTCCGGCGCTTGATCTCGGCAACTCCGATGATCTGCAGGTCGGGGATATCGTGCTTGCGATCGGTAATCCGTTTGGTGTCGGACAGACCGTGACACACGGTATTGTCTCGGCTCTTGCCCGCACGCAGGTCGGGATCACCGATTATCAGTTCTTCATCCAGACTGATGCCGCCATCAATCCTGGTAACTCCGGAGGTGCGCTCGTCGATACGAGCGGGCGCTTGATTGGTGTTAATACGGCGATTTTCTCCCGTTCGGGCGGCTCGCAGGGAATTGGTTTTGCGATCCCGGCAAATATGGTGCGCGTGGTCGTTGCATCAGCGAAAGGCGGCGGTTCGGCGGTCAAGCGGCCATGGCTTGGCGCCAAACTCCAGGCGGTCACGCCTGAAATTGCTGAAGGCCTTGGCCTCAAGCGCCCGGGTGGCGCTCTGGTCACGACTGTCACCCCTGGAAGTCCCGCCGCACGAGCCGGGCTTAAAACGGGCGACCTCATCATGGCGGTTGATGGGCAGGCGATCGATGATCCGAATGCATTCGATTATCGGTTTGCCACCAAGCCGCTGGGTGGCAATGCCCAAGTCGGCGTATTGCGCAACGGTAAGGAAGCGCACATTGCGGTCGCGCTTGAAACGGCACCGGATTCGGCGCGCGACGAAATCGTGATCAAATCGCGCTCACCATTTCTTGGCGCGAAGGTGGCCAATGTGTCGCCAGCGCTTGCAGATGAATTGCGGCTCGATGGATCAGCCCAAGGAGTCGTTATTCTGGACGTTGCCAATCAATCGCCGGCACAGAATCTTGGGTTTCAGCGCGGCGATATGATCGTGTCGGTGAACGATCAGGCGATCAACAAAACGCGTGATTTGGAACGCGTCGCCAAAGATCCAAGCAGATTGTGGCGGATCACTTTAGTGCGCGCGGGTCAAC
>DATAIA010000664.1:0-3850 GCA_036262895.1 Xanthobacteraceae bacterium | reverse complement strand
GGCCGAAACAGGATCCGATCTACGTCGCCTATCACGATGAAGAATGGGGCGTACCGGAATTCGATGATCGCGCACTTTATGAAAAGCTCATTCTCGACGGGTTTCAGGCCGGCCTGTCGTGGATCACGATCCTGCGCAAACGGGACAATTTCCGTCGCGCGTTTGACGATTTCGAGCCGGAGATCATTGCGCGTTACACGCCGAAGAAAGTGGAGCGTTTGATGCAGGATGCAGGCATCGTTCGCAACCGCGCCAAAATCGAGGGCACGATCTTGTCGGCGCGCGCTTATCTCGAGGTGATGGAAAAGGGGCCTGGCTTCTCCGCACTGTTGTGGGACTTCGTCGACGGCAAACCCAGGATCAACCGGTTTAAATTAAGCTCCCAAGTTCCGGCTGAAACACCAATTTCCAAGGCCGTGTCGAAGGAACTTGCCGCGCGCGGCTTCAAGTTCTGCGGGCCAACAATTGTTTATGCGTTCATGCAGGCGGTCGGCATGGTCAACGATCATCTGGTGCAATGCCATCGCCATGCTGCGTGCGCGGCGTTAAACGATCGAGGATAACCGCGCATGCGTCCCAAACGACAAACAGCCTCCAGCCTGCCCCCGCGCGCGTGGCAACGCATGTTGTCGGGGCGACGGCTCGACCTGCTCGATCCGTCGGCGCTCGATGTTGAGATCGAAGATATCGCCCACGGCCTTGCTCGCGTCGCACGCTGGAACGGGCAGACCAGCGGCTCCCATATTTTCTCGGTCGCGCAACATTCACTGCTGGTCGAGGTCATCGCAGGTGGCATCGCCCCCAATATGGATCAACGATATCGCTTGGGCGTCCTGCTGCATGATGCGCCTGAATATGTGATCGGCGACATCATTTCACCATTCAAAGCAGCAGTTGGCGAGACCTACAAATCGATCGAACATCGCTTGCTTGGCGCCATTCATTTGCGCTTCGGCGTCCCGGTGGAATTACCCGCAGACATTCAGCGGCTGCTCAAATCAGCCGATCGCGGCGCGGCGCATCTTGAAGCGACCCGACTGGCCGGATTCGATCCGATGGAGGCGCAGCGCTTTTTTGGCGCGGCGCCGGATCTTCCGGCTAATCTCGAACAGCATTATCTCATTCCCTGGCCGGCTGATGAGGCCAAGGCCAGATTTCTGCAGCGGTTTGCTGAACTCACGAAGGAATAATCTTAGTGTGTCATTGAACTGAAGGCGAATTCTGAGAGAATACTTGAAATAATTTTCTGTCTGAAAAGGTTTGCGATGATTCACGTCTGCTCTCTGACACGGCTCCATGACACGGTCGAACAGACCAGGGCCCAACATGTGGTGACGCTGCTGAGAGATGTGCATCTGGTACAGCGCCCCTCCACGATCATCGATGCAAACCATCTCGTGCTGGAGATGGATGACATCAGCGTCGCGGTCGACGGCTATACGATGCCGGGTGAAGAGCATGTGCAGAAGCTGTTGACCTTCGTGCACGGCTGGAAACGGGAAACCCCGCTTGTCATCCACTGCTTTGCAGGCATTAGCCGGTCAACGGCGGGCGCTTACGTAACGGCTTGCGCGCTCAACCCTCAACGCAATGAAGATGTCATCGCCCAGCAGCTCCGCCTGAACTCCCCGACGGCAACACCCAATATCCGTTTGGTTGCGGTCGCGGATCACATCCTCGGCCGCCAAGGCCGGATGGTGGCCGCCATCGAAGCAATCGGGCGCGGGCAGGAAGCCGGCGAAGGTCATCCCTTCCGGCTGGACCTAGAGTAGCAAATTAGAGCGCGTTCATTTTGCGTTGAATCATGAACGCGCTCTATGTTTTGTTTTGACGCGTTTTCTTGACGCGAACCAGTATCCACCTCCGGATGAAGTCCGAAGGCATGCTTCGCTTGAAAACGCTATGGCCTACTCGTTCGCCGATATTGTCGAGCGAAGCGAGAGCGGGCCAGTCGAGGTTCGAATGATTTCTGGCCGTCCGTTTCGGCGCGTGAACTGACATGACGCAAAGCTGAAACCCGACAAAGACCCGCGGAAACTATGGTCGTCGGTTTTTTCGAGGTTAAAGCAGGGCTCGAAGAACATACCCTTCAAGGAGGCGCAGACCGACTCGCCTTTTACCCGAAGCGTGCCCGGCGGCAGGGTGACATAGCGCACCGGACCACTGCCTCCAAACCGAATGCTGCCGGAGACCGAACCGTCGGGATGCACCCGCCCCATCCCCGCACTTCCTTCAAAGCACTGGAATGAAAACATTTTCCCGACGACGAAGTGGCGGGCCTTTTCAGGCGTGAGCTCCTCGGCCAAAACCGGCAGCGTCAAGACCGGCAATGACAATGCCATGCCCGCCAATACAATTGCGATGCGCGCAATCATGTCGGTACCCCATCCCTCTTTACGCCAGCAGAACGCATCCCATAACAGCCGAACCGGCCCCGCGTTCCGGAAGCCCCACCAAAATCGTACACCTTCGTGGGTACCCCCTACTCGACCCCATACGCGCCGAGCAAGCCACTATGCCCCAGCATTATGGAGAAATCCTGAATATCTTTACCCAATCTTGACCATGATTCGACCCCTCACCTGCCCCTGGAGAATGGCGGGCGCCCGGTCGGGGACCTGGGCGAGGTCGATTTCGGTGGTCATGGACCGCAATTTATCGCGATCGAGGTCGGAAGCGAGCCGCTTCCAGGCCTCGCTGCGGACCGGCACCGGGCACATCACCGAATCGATACCGATGAGCGAGACCCCGCGCAGGATAAAGGGCGCAACCGAGGTCGGCAGGTCCATGCCGCCGGCCAGGCCGCAGGCGGCAACCGCTCCCCCATATTTCATCGAGGCCAATACATTCGCCAGCGTCGTGGAACCGACACTGTCGATCGCGCCGGCCCACCGTTCCTTGCTAAGCGGCTTGGCCGGTCCCGCCAGATCCGCGCGATCGATGATTTCAACCGCTCCAAGCCCCTTGAGGTAATCGGTTTCCTGCACCCGGCCGGTCGAGGCTGAAACCTGGTATCCGAGCTTGGACAGCAGAGCGACCGCGACTGACCCAACGCCACCCGCCGCACCGGTGACCAGAACCGGCCCATTGTTTGGCACAATGCCCTGGCGTTCGAGCGCCATGACCGCCAGCATCGCCGTATAGCCGGCTGTGCCGATTGCCATCGTCTCCCGGCCGCTCATGCCCTCCGGAGCAGGAATGAGCCACCCTGCCTTCAGGCGCGCCTTCTGCGCATATGCGCCGAGATGGGTTTCGCCGAGCCCCCAGCCATTGACAATGACCCGATCGCCAAGTCGCCAGTCAGGATGCGTGGAGCTTTCGACCGTCCCAAACAGATCGATGCCTGGGATCATGGGGAAGCGCCGCACCACCGGCGCTTTGCCGGTGATCGCCAAGCCGTCCTTGTAGTTGATCGTGGACCATTCGACCCGGACGGTTACATCGCCATCCATCAGCTCGTTCTCGTCAAAATCGACGAGCCTGACCGTCTGCCCCGTCTCGGCTTTATCGATCCGAAGTGCCTTGAAAGTCGCCACGTCTCTACTCCCGCCAATAAGCATGATCCGGAAAAGTGGGAACCGGTTTTCCGAAAAGATTATGCTCAAACAAAGGGATAGAGCGCGATACTAATTCAATCTTTTTTCATCGCGCTCTAGTCCGGCTGCCTGGGCTCCACGAAACGGGGATTACAACATGTTTCCGGGCAATATGCAGCGACGCTTCGGCGTCAAACCGAAGCGGCACATTGCTGCAAAGCGCGCCTGAGATATCGGGATTAAGCGGCACCCGGGGCTAAGCGCGCGACCGGCTTTTCAACGATTGGAAGATTGATCAGTGCCGAGAGCACACC
>DATAIA010000663.1:0-1879 GCA_036262895.1 Xanthobacteraceae bacterium | reverse complement strand
ATCGCGGTGGACAGGTTTTCCAGCCGGGCGAAGCGATCATCGTCCAACGCAAGACCGCCGGCGAAGCGTTGTTCACCCGACCGGCGGCGCCGTGAGCGCGGCATAGATTATCCCTGCTTTATGAATCGTCGATTGGTCCTGGCTTTTTCACTGCTGCTTCCTCTGTGCGTTGCCCGTGCCTTCCAACTCACCACCGGCGCGTCCGTTCAAAGTGGCTTTGCGAATTTCAATGGCACCGATCTCGCAACGGGCTCGCTGGTGCGGATTGGTACTTTCGATCTGACGCCCGCCCAGATTACGGCCGATGCCAGCAACCTCGCGTTGCTCAATCTTCATTGGATCGAGCTGGGCACCGCGGTCATTGGCGATGGGAATCCTTCCGGAGCGGCGGGCGGAGCGAGCGATCCGGCCAACGCGGGTCTTTTTAGCCATTCCTATTCCGGGGTGAACACCACCGCGACCGGGATGAATGTCGCAGGATCCATGCTCTACTATTGGGTCTTCAATGCCCCGTCGACGGGTTCCGCGACGCAACACGGTATCTTCAGCTCCAGCCTTTGGACGATTCCGTCAGGGGACGGCTCTGTCACGGATTTCTCGCTTCTGAATACCGATATCAACGACCTGACCAACGCCGGCGCATCTCTCGCGGGAACGGCGGTCCTGCCGGTGGGATTCTTTGGCCCCGGAACCAATGCCACCGGTGGCGGAGGAGATTTTCGCCTCACCCCGATTCCCGAAGTGGCGGATGGAGCATTGCTGGCCGCGGCTTGCTCGCTCGTCTTCGCCGCCATCCGCCGTCGCCGAAAGTCGATCTGATCACACCGCCGCGGGAAGAGCGCTGTCACAGCGGAGGAGCTTGAGACCTCGCGCCAGCTTCATGCGCGACGGAGGTTGCGCCACCGCTAAACCAGTCAGACGGCTCCCTCAGGCCAGGCGCATCCGGCGTGCTCCCAGCATCAAAGCCGCGGCGAGACCGACCAAGATCAAAGACGAACCGGAATCCGGGACGCGGGTATTGGTGCCGCTCGAGGCATCGTGAGAAAAAGGAGCGAAGTCATCGACGGTATAAGTTCCGCGTCGCACCCTTTCGTCGTAGAGATCGAAATGAACCGAGTAACCGGGCAGCAGCTGAGTGATATCGACCGTAAAGTCGCGATAATAGACCTGTCCGTTTGCCGTGGCGCCCGTTGCCGTGTTGTAGGCGGCCATCACCGGTGCTCCCGTAAAATCGAAGGCGTATTCGAAGTAATAGGTCGGAAACACGGAGTGCGGGGCCAGGTCGCCGGGTTGATTGTCGGGGACATTGGATGGCGGCGTGCCCCAGTGCAGCGCTGCCCCGGTGTAAGTTGTGCCGGCGAACGTGAAGGAGCCGATATCGGGAATCGGCAGCTCCGCGAGCTGAGGGGAAATTGCCGCCGAGATGTAGTAGGGATTGTTAAACGGCTGGTTGTCCCGCAGCAGGGCGCGCAACGTAAATACGGGAGAGGTCGCGAATGTCGTCTCGTCGACCGTGTCGTACACCCCACCGCTGATATCGAGTTGCAACGCGGGGATGGCCAGCGCGTTCACCGCGCTGAAACCAAGTACGAGGGAAAGGAGTTTCAAAGGGAGCTTCATTCTATTGTAGAACAGCGACATGCAGCAGGTGTTGAACCAAGGCATCCTGACAAAATTGTCAGGATGCGCAAATTGTTCAGAAACAAATGGGAATGAATTTGCCCTTCCGGATGCCGTTCTCGAATCGTGCCTTGCCGACTTCGGATTGTAAGATTTTCCGACGCTCGATTCGCCTCACTTCAACCGCCAATGCGTGCTCATGAAGCAGGTGGGCTCGCCGCGCTTCTCCGCCTGATAGAACACGGTGAGGATTGAGCCG
>DATAIA010000662.1:0-6609 GCA_036262895.1 Xanthobacteraceae bacterium | reverse complement strand
AATATACAACCGTGCGAGCCAAAGCAAAATACGCCGCTGAAGCAGCGCGCCGGCAGAACTGCGACCTTGCGTCAAATCCGCAACAAGGGAATCCCTCGAATAAGCCGGCGAAACTAGAGCCAATGTCGCGGCGATAAGGCGAGGTTGCGCAGCTGCTCTATCGCGCCGCTGCCGTAAATAATAATCCGCCAAATACCCCCGCACGCGGCATCTGTTCGATATGCATCAAGCAGGTCGCGGATCGTCTCGCTTTCCATCCTAATTGGAACAATAGCCTGTCCCAATAGTTCTGAGGGTGCCCAAGCGGCAGCATGCAGCTTTGTTGCTGGAGATCAGGATGTTGAGTGTTCCGTCGTCGAGTCTCGATCGTCGGCAATCTCCAGCTGAAATTGATGCCACGCCGCAGGTGCGCGGCAGCGATGTCAACAGATGGCTTGATGCATTTCAACGGATCCGTTCCGAAACCGAGCGGCGCGCGGCGCCGCTTTCAGCAGAAGATCAGGTCGTTCAATCGATGCCGGACGCAAGTCCTATCAAATGGCATCGTGCTCATACGACCTGGTTCTTCGAACAATTCCTGCTTGGTCCGTATCTGAAAGGCTACCAGGTTTTTGACGAGCGTTTTTCCTATCTGTTCAATTCGTATTATGTTGCCGCAGGTCCTCGGCATGCGCGGCCCAAGCGCGGCCTGATCACGCGACCAAGCACGAGCGAAGTTGGTGCGTATCGGGCCCATGTCGATGAAGCGACGGGTAAGCTTCTCTCAAGCGCTTCGCAATTGGTACTTGGTGATATCCTCCCGATCCTCGAAATCGGGCTTCACCACGAGCAGCAGCATCAAGAATTGATGCTCACCGATATCCTTCATGCATTCGCACAAAATCCGATATCACCGGTTTACAATCCTGATTGGGAATATCCTGCTGTGCAGCATCCAGCGGGATTTTTCGATCTGGCCGAAGGTGTCCATACGATTGGACACGATCGCAAAGATTTTGCCTTCGATAACGAACGCCCCGCTCACCGCGTGCTGGTTGGCCCCATGCGGATTGCGCACTCTCTCGTTACAAACGCGCAATGGCTCGATTTCATCGATGACGGTGGCTACGCAACGCCGGCCCTATGGCTTTCCGACGGGTGGGCGATGGTGGAAGCCGAAGATTGGGACGCGCCGTGTTATTGGCGGCAGCAAGATGGCCAATGGTTTTCGATGACGCTCGGAGGATTGCGTCCAATCAATCCGACCGCCGCTGTTTGTCATGTGAGCTATTACGAGGCGGATGCATTCGCGCGATGGGCCGGAAAGTGCCTGCCAAGTGAAGCAGAGTGGGAAGTGGCTGCACGCAGCGGCGCGCTCGATGATGCCTTTGGTGTGGTGTGGCAATGGACACGCAGCGCCTACGCACCTTATCCCGGTTATTGCCCGGCACCCGGTGCGCTCGGCGAATATAACGGCAAGTTCATGATCAATCAGATGGTGCTGCGTGGCGGCTCGCTGGCCACCCCGCATGGTCATGCTCGCGTAAGTTATCGCAATTTTTTCTACCCATCTGCGCGCTGGCAATTCAGCGGTCTGAGGCTCGCTGATTTTGGCCGATAAAGTTTATTTGTATCTGCGTTGGTTTGGTTGGATCATATGAGTGTCCTTGCGCGGTCTTTTCCTCGGTTCGACGTCCGGCAAACCACTTTTGCCATCGATATTATTGAGGGGCTGTCTGCGACACCCAAGCGTATCCCGTCTAAATATTTCTATGATGAGGCCGGCTCGCATTTGTTTGAGCAGATCACCGGGCTTGCGGAATACTATCCAACCCGCATCGAATTGCAGATCCTCCGGGATCGTTCGCAGGCGATTTGCTCTTGGTTCGGGCAGAATGCGGTGCTTATCGAATTCGGCAGCGGATCAACAACGAAGGCGCAAATTCTGCTCCACGCGGCGCCCGCACTGGCGGCTTATGTGCCTGTCGACATTTCCGCCGAGTATCTCAACGGCGAGGCGCAGCGCCTGCGACGTCAGTTTCCGAATTTGAATGTGCTGCCGGTGGCTGCAGATTTTACCGGCCCGTTCGACCTGCCGCGGGACATCGGCCGGTTGCCGCGGGTCGGGTTTTTTCCAGGATCGACAATTGGAAATTTCGAGCCGGGCGAGGCCGCCGCATTCTTCCATCATGCCGCCGACATTCTCGGGCCGGGAGCAACGTTCATCGTCGGGGTTGATCTCGTTAAAGATCCAGCCGTTCTCAATGCAGCCTATAACGATGCGTCGGGAGTGACCGCCCGCTTCAACCTGAACATGCTGGTCCGCGCGAACAGGGAGCTCGGTGCGAACTTTGATCTTGGCGCCTTCGAGCATTGGGCGTTTTACAATCCGGGCCGCTCCCGGATCGAAATGCACCTCAAGAGCCGCACGCACCAGCAGGTCAAAATCGCAGGCCGAACGTTTGACTTCCGTGCCGGCGAGACGATCCATACTGAAAACAGCTACAAATATACGCCTGACACGTTTGCGGCCCTGGTCCGCCGTGCGGGCTGGGTGCCGCAAGCGGTGTGGACCGACCGCCAAGGCTATTTTTCGGTCCATGCACTCAAGCTTTTGAATCGAGACAATCCGCAGATTTGAGGCCGGTTGGCTTTGAAGCAGTTGACTTCGAAGAGGTTGGCTTTGAAAGATTGACCTGGGCCCGCGCCCATGGCACGGCCCTCCGCAGAGCAGGCAAGCTTCCGCGGCGGTCGCAGGATTGCGCGGAATGGCCTATAATCCCGCCTAATTTCAATAAGACCAAAATTGGAGGAGTCGTCGTGGATCAGGTTGCTCGCGAAATCCGTGCAGATGACATCAACCCGCGCTTCAACTGGGACCGCGCTCTGCCTGCGCTTGGCACGATGGGCGTCGATTTCGAGGAGCGGGTCGATTATCGCCGGCTGCATCGTTATCGCTTGAGCCGCGTCAAGCAGGCATTGGAAAAGTCAGACCTTGGCGCGCTCCTGGTATTCGACGTCAACAACATCCGCTACATCACCTCGACCAAGATCGGCGAATGGGAGCGGGATAAGCTCTGCCGTTGGGCCCTGCTGACGCGGACGGGCGAGCCGATCCTGTGGGATTTCGGCTCCGCGGCGGTTCACCACAAGCTCCATGTGCCCTGGCTCGCGCCGGAGAATTGCAAAGCGGGTCTCATCGGCCTGCGTGGCACGGTCGCGCCGTCGTTTGGCCTGATGAAGCGCCACGCGGAAGAAATCGCTTCACTGATCCGCGAAGCGGGTGTTGCCGACATGCCGATCGGCATCGACATCGTCGAACCACCGATGATGTTCGAATTGCAGAAAGCGGGCCTGAAGATCGCCGACGGCCAGCAGACGATGCTTGAGGCGCGCGAGATCAAGAGCATCGATGAGATCGCGTTGCTCAATCGCGCGGCTGCGATGGTCGATGGCGCCTATCATCTCATCCACGAGGAACTCAAACCCGGCGTGCGGGAGAACGACATCGTCGCCAAGGTCAATGAGTTCCTTTATCGCCACGGATCGGACGATGTGGAAGCGATCAACGCCATTTCCGGCGAGCGCTGCAATCCGCATCCGCATAACTTTACCGATCGCATGTTGCGCCCGGGCGATCAGGCGTTTTTCGATATTCTGCAATCGTTCATGGGCTATCGCACGTGCTATTACCGGACATTCAACGTCGGACGTGCGACGCCGGTCCAGCACGACGCCTATAAGAAAGCCCGCGAGTGGCTCGATCGCGCCATCGAGCTGATCAAGCCCGGTGTTTCGACCGATAAGGTTGCCAGCGTGTGGCCGAAGGCGGAAGAGTTCGGCTTCCCCGATGAAATGTCGGCGTTCGGCCTGCAATTCGGCCACGGTCTCGGCCTTGCGCTGCACGAGCGGCCGATCATCAGCCGGGTGATTTCGATGACGAACCCGACCGAGATCAAGGAAGGCATGGTGTTCGCGCTGGAAACCTATTGTCCGGCAAAAGACGGTTACTCGGCTGCGCGTATCGAGGAAGAAGTCGTCGTCACCGACAAAGGCTGCAAGGTGATCTCGCTGTTCCCCGCGGAAGAACTGCCGATCGCGAACAGGTATTAAGTCATTTCAGTCCCCGTGGTTCGAGACGCCGCGCTTATGCAGCGCGGCTCCTCACCACGAGGATGCCTCATCCTGAGGAGCGGCCACCAATGGGTGGCCGCATCTCGAAGGATGAGGAAGGATGGCGTTTTTATTCCAATCCCGTCGGCACGTTCTTGTTTTCGCTCGCCACTTTCATGCCGGCGGCCTGCGCCATGGTTTCGAGCATGGCCGCGAAATCGGCGCTAAGATGTTTTTCGGGATCCGGCTTTGATTGCGCGGCGCCGATATGAGCCTGCAACATTTCGCGCGTTGCCGCGGTCACGGGCATCGGCACATCGTACTCACGGCCGAGTTCAAGGCCGAGATCAAGATCCTTGCGCAACAGCTTCGGCGTGAACGTGGTCGTCCAGTCGAGATTGACGAGCGCCGGTGCTTTGTAGCCGGTGAAAATCGAACCCATCACGCTGTTGTTCATGAACGCAAGGAAGGCCTCGCGCGATACGCCGGCTTTGTTGGCGAGCAGCGTGATCTCGATCAGATTTTCGATCACGACGCCCAGCATGACATTGTGGGCGATC
This sequence comes from Xanthobacteraceae bacterium, assembly GCA_036262895.1. Lineage (GTDB taxonomy): Bacteria > Pseudomonadota > Alphaproteobacteria > Rhizobiales > Xanthobacteraceae > AP-16. Next base: position 1,957 of record DATAIA010000662.1, on the reverse strand, counting down.
TTGCAGATGCGGGCGAGTTCGCCTTCACCGACATAAGACACGCCGCGTGGCGCGAAGGCTTCGATATAGGGTTTGACGGTGCTGCAGGCGCGCTCGGGTCCGGAAACCACGGATGAAAGCTTTCCGGCTTTGACGCATTTGCCGTTGCCGCTCACGGGGGCGGCAACGAATTGAGCGCCACGCTCCTCAACGCGTTTGCGTATGTTGGCGGATTCCTCAACGCCGATGGTAGAGCAATCAACGAAAATGCCAGGGGTCTTGCCCTTGCCGCTCAACACGCCGTCCTTGCCGAAATAGACCTCTTCGAGGTCCTTCCCCGTCGAGACGATGGTGAAAAGAATATCGACCTCGGCGAGCTCCGAAGGGCGATCGACGATCTTGCCGCCCTGAGCGGCAAGCGGCTCGGCCTTGGAGCGCGTGCGGTTCCAAATGGAGACGTCATGGCCGGCTTTGAGCAGGCGCTCGGCCATCGGAAACCCCATCCGGCCCATGCCGATCCAGCCAATCCGGTGCTTTTTCTCGGCCATCCCGAGTTCCTCCTGTTTTATTGCTGTTTATTACTGCTTGCTGCGCTTGATGAGACAGTCCGGAACTAAGTGGCCTGTGAAACCTGCGTTTGCAAGCAATGTTTGCCTGGAAGCTTGCAGTTCACGTTTGCGCGGGACGCGCTCGCCTTTGTGGCTTGCTTTGTGGTAGTCACCCCGTTCCCGCGTCTGCCGCGCGCGCATTCTATCCCCCTGATTGCGGCCGAGGACTCCCATGACTGACAAGCTCAATGTGCTGACAATCTGCGGCAGTTTGCGCAAGGGTTCCTATAATGCCCTCATTGCCCGCGCGCTGCCGGCCTTAGCGCCGCAGGGAATGACGTTCACGCAGGCTCCGCCGTTCGGCATCATGCCGCTTTACGATTTCGACCTGCAGGCCGAAAAAGGATTTCCTGCATCGGTAACGGCATTCGCCGATGCGATTCGCGCCGCCGATGGCGTGATTATCCTGACGCCCGAATACAATTATTCAATTCCTGGCGCTCTTAAGAATGCGATTGATTGGGTGTCGCGTCTGCCAGATCAACCTTTTGCCGGCAAGCCATTCGCGATCCAATCGGCCGCAACGGGCCTGCTCGGCGGCGCGCGCGCGCAATATCACTTGCGGCCTATTCTGGTCGGTCTCGATGCGCTTGTTTTGAATAAGCCTGAGGTCATTGTGAACTTCGTCAAAAACAAGATCGACGAGACCAAGGGCGAACTCACCGATGAAGCAACGCGCGATATGATCAAACAGCAGCTTGCTAGCTTCGGAAAATTTATCGCGACGGTTGGTGGGAAGAGGTGAGTTATCTTTTTACTGCGATCAGCGCTGCCTCTTTACCTCTCCCCGCTGGGGAGAGGTCGACCGCGTAGCGGTCGGGTGAGGGGGATCGGGAATTCAATGGATGCTGGTTCCCCCTCACCCCATCCCTCTCCCCAACGGGGAGAGGGAGCGACAAAATGAGGGTTCGACGATTTGTTTGCTCGGCCGGGATGACGGCGAGTTTGTTATAATCCCTTGCCCGCAAGCCACGCAGCACCCCGAGCATACAGCGCTTCGACCTCGGGGCCATCGAGGCCCGGCATGTCGCGCTTTACCTTGTAACCCACTTTGGTCTGCAGATAGGCGAGGTGGCGGTACCCTTCCGGGAAGCTCTTCAACAATTCGTTATCGAGCTTAAGGGTCGCAGCAGGATCGATGGAATCAAGGCGGTCTTTTTCGTAAATCGGCTGACGCAGCACCAGCCCCCAGCGCCCATCGCGCTTCTCCAGAAAATCATAAAAGCGGCCGGTGCAGACGACATCGCAGAGCACACCTTCGACAGGTCCGCGTTGCGAAATCGTCATTTTGGTTTGGGTGATGGCCCGATTGCCCGCGACATCGATCGACATGCCGCCGAGGAAATGCAGGATGCGCACGCCGCGCGCAT
>DATAIA010000661.1:0-5775 GCA_036262895.1 Xanthobacteraceae bacterium | reverse complement strand
AAGGCTTCGGCCCAGCTTGCCGGGCGCAGGCGGCCGTTTTCGCGGATATAGGGCTGGTCGAGACGCTGCGTGCGCAGGCCATCGACGACATGACGCGTCTTGTCGGAAATCCACTCCTCATTCACGTCTTCGTTGGTGCGCGGCAGAATCCGCATCACCTCGCGCCCACGTGCATCGACACGGATTGCCGAACCGACCGCATCCATCACGTCGATCGTCTCAGTTTTGCTGAGTTCCCAAGGCCGCGCCGCAAATGCATAGGGCTTAGACGTCAGTGCACCGACGGGGCAAAGATCGACGACGTTGCCCTGCAGTTCCGACGACATCGCATGTTCGAGATAGGTGGTGATTTCCATATCCTCGCCGCGCCCGATGGCGCCGAGTTCGGGAACTCCGGCAACCTCCGTCGAGAAGCGAATGCAGCGCGTGCAGTGAATGCAGCGCGTCATCACCGTCTTGACCAGCGCGCCGATATATTTGTCTTCAACGGCGCGCTTGTTTTCGCGATAGCGGCTCGCATCCACGCCATAGGCCATGGATTGATCCTGCAGATCGCATTCGCCGCCCTGGTCGCAGATCGGGCAATCGAGCGGATGGTTGATCAGCAGAAATTCCATCACGCCTTCGCGTGCTTTCTTCACCATCGCCGTTTTGGTGTTGACGACCGGCGGCTCGCCATTCGGCCCAGGCCGGCAATCGCGCACGCCCCAGGCGCAGCTTGCGACAGGCTTCGGCGAGCCCTTGAGTTCGACCAGACACATCCGGCAATTGCCGGCGATCGACAGCCGTTCGTGGAAACAGAAACGGGGAATCTCGGCCCCCGCCGCTTCACATGCCTGAAGCAGCGTGTACTCAGCCGGGACGTCGATCTCTTTGTCGTCGACGATGAGCTTTGTCATCGTATTCTAAACCTTCGTTCCCGCGGGCATCGCGCCCGCACCCCTTTGACTGTCTACGGCCGGGACTGACCCGACCATAACGGCCTTTCTCTACTCAGCCGCTACCGCAAGCGGCTCTGCATGCGGATTGGCTGCATAAGCATCAATTCGCCGTTCAATCTCGTGCCGGAAATGCCGGATCAACCCCTGGATCGGCCACGCCGCGGCATCGCCCAACGCACAAATGGTGTGGCCTTCGACCTGGGTCGTCACTTCAAGCAACATACCGATCTCGCGCTTGTGGGCGCGGCCTTCGGCCATGCGGCTCAATACGCGCCACATCCAACCGGTGCCCTCACGGCATGGCGTGCACTGACCGCAGCTCTCGTGCTTGTAGAAATAAGAGATCCGCGCGATCGCCCGCACAATATCGGTCGATTTATCCATCACGATGACAGCCGCGGTTCCCAGACCCGACTTGAGGTTCCGAAGCGTATCAAAATCCATATAGAGATCGTTGCACTGCGATGCGGGCAAGAGCGGCACCGAAGAACCACCGGGAATGACCGCCAGAAGATTGTCCCACCCGCCGCGAATGCCGCCGGCATGGGTCTCGATCAACTCCCGGAACGTGACACCCATTGCTTCTTCGACATTGCAGGGCCGATTCACGTGACCGGAAATGCAGAAGAGCTTGGTGCCGGTATTGTTCGGCCGGCCAATGGCAGAGAACCAGGCTGCGCCGCGGCGCAGAATATCCGGGGCGACCGCGATCGACTCCACGTTGTTGACGGTGGTGGGGCAGCCGTAAAGACCGACATTCGCCGGAAACGGCGGTTTGAGCCGCGGCATGCCCTTCTTGCCCTCAAGGCTTTCCAGCAGCGCGGTTTCTTCGCCGCAGATATAGGCGCCGGCACCGTGATGCACGTAAAGATCGAAATCGTAGCCGTTGCTGTTGTTCTTGCCGATCAGGCGCGCTTCGTAAGCCTGATCGATCGCGGCTTGCAGGCGCTCGCGCTCGCGGATGAATTCACCGCGCACATAGATGTAACCGGCATGCGCGCCCATGGCGCAGCCGGCAATCAGGCAGCCTTCAATCAGCAGATGCGGATCATGGCGCATGATCTCGCGATCTTTGCAGGTGCCCGGCTCCGACTCGTCCGCATTGACAACCAGATAGCTCGGCCGCCCATCGGTTTGCTTGGGCATGAACGACCATTTCAAACCGGTCGGGAAGCCCGCACCGCCACGACCACGCAGGCCCGAGGCTTTCATCTCGTTGATGATCCAGTCGCGGCCTTTTTCCAAGATTTGTTTGGTGCCATCCCAGGCGCCACGCTCGCGCGCGCCCTTGAGGCCCCAATCGCCCTGGCCATACAGATTTTTGAAAATGCGATCCTTATCGTCGAGCATCGCTCACGCCTTTGCTAGGGACTTGAGCGTCGTCGGCTCGCCCGCAGGAGCGGAGAACTGCCGATCGACTTGTGGGCCCGGTTTTGGTGTGCGTCCCGCTGCAAATTCATCGAGAACGCGCGTCAGACTTTCCGGAGTGAGATCTTCGTAGAAGTCGGCGTTGATTTGCACCATAGGCGCGTTGACGCAAGCGCCCAGACATTCCACTTCGATCCAAGAAAATTTGCCGTCGGCGGTCACGTGGTTCTGCTCGCCGATTTTGCTGCGGCAAACTTTCTTGAGGTCCTCGGCGCCGCGCAGCACGCATGGAGTCGTGCCGCAAAGCTGAACATAAAACTGACCGACCGGGGCCAGATTAAACATCGTATAGAAGGTTGCGACTTCGAGCACACGGATGTGCGGCATGCCAAGCATATCGCCGACGTAACGCATCGCGGCTTCCGGCAGCCAGCCGTGGTGCTGCTCCTGCGCGCGCCACAACAGCGGGATAATCGCGGAGGCTTGGCGGCCTTCCGGATATTTCGCGATCTGCGCTTTCGCCCAGGCGAGATTTTCCGCTGTGAACGAGAAGCTCGCGGGTTGCTGATCCGCAGGTGCAAGTCGGCGAACGGCCATTAGCGGTCAACCTCTCCGAACACGATGTCGAGGGAGCCCAGGATCGCGGAAACGTCAGCGAGCATGTGGCCACGACAGAGGAAATCCATTGCTTGCAGATGGGCAAATCCGGGCGCCCGGATCTTGCATTTGTACGGCTTGTTGGTTCCGTCCGAGACCAGATAGACGCCGAACTCACCCTTGGGCGCTTCGACGGCGGCGTAAACCTCGCCCGCTGGAACGTGAAACCCTTCGGTATAGAGCTTAAAGTGATGGATGAGCGCTTCCATCGAGCGCTTCATTTGCGAACGGCGCGGCGGCACAATTTTGTTGTCCGGGTGATGAACCGGCCCCGCGCCTTCCGGCGAGCGCAGCTTTTCCAGGCACTGCTTCATGATGCGGACCGACTGCCGCATCTCTTCCATACGGATGCAGTAGCGATCGTAGCAGTCGCCGTTTTTGCCGATCGGGATGTCGAAATCGAGTTCGGAATAACATTCGTAGGGTTGCGCCTTGCGCAGATCCCACGCAGCACCCGAACCGCGAACCATCACACCGGAGAAGCCCCAGTTCCAGGCGTCCTCAAGCTTCACCACGCCGATGTCGACATTGCGTTGTTTGAAGATCCGGTTATCGGTGAGCAGGCATTCCAGATCGTCACAGACCTTCAGGAACGGATCGCAGAAGTCCCAGATATCGTCGATAAGCTGCGGCGGCAGCTCCTGCCGCACACCGCCGACACGGAAATAGGCCGCATGCATCCGGCTTCCGGACGCACGCTCGTAGAACACCATCAGCTTTTCACGTTCCTCGAAGCCCCACAGCGGCGGCGTGAGCGCACCGACATCCATCGCCTGCGTTGTGACGTTCAGGATGTGGGAGAGCAACCGCCCAATTTCCGAATAGAGCACGCGGATGAGCTGGCCGCGTTTTGGCACTTCGATACCAAGCAGCCGCTCGGCCGCCAGGCAGAAGGCGTGCTCCTGGTTCATCGGCGCGACGTAATCCAGCCGATCGAAATAGGGAATCGCCTGCAGATAAGTCTTGTACTCGATCAGCTTCTCGGTGCCGCGGTGCAGGAGCCCGATATGCGGATCGACCCGTTCGACCACTTCGCCATCAAGCTCGAGCACAAGGCGCAACACGCCGTGCGCAGCAGGATGCTGCGGCCCGAAGTTGATCGTAAAGTTTCGAATATGGGGTTGTTCACCCATTGCGAACTCTTTCTCGGCTCACATGCAAATTGATCGACTTCATTGCGGCTTGGCCTTCTCGTCGCCGGGCAGCACGTAGTTGGCGCCCTCCCATGGAGACAGGAAGTCGAAATTGCGGAACTCCTGGGCAAGCTTCACAGGGTCATAGACCACGCGCTTTGCCTCGTCGTCCCAGCGCACCTCGACAAATCCGGTCAGCGGGAAATCCTTGCGCAGCGGATGCCCTTCGAACCCGTAGTCCGTCAGAATTCGGCGCATGTCGGGATGACCAGAGAATAGCACGCCGTAAAGATCGTAGGTCTCTCGTTCGAACCAGTCCGCTCCGCGATAAACGCCAATAATCGAGGGAACAGGCGTGACCTCGTCCGTTTGGACTTTCACCCGGATGCGCAAGTTCTTGGTCGGCGACATCAGGTGGTAAACGACATCAAACCGTTTTTCACGCGCCGGCCAATCAACCGCCGTCACATCGACAAAGCTCCAAAACGCGCAACGGCTGTCGTCCCGTAAAAACGTCATGACTTTGACGATATCGGCAACACCCGCAGCAATCGTCAGTTCGTCGCGTACGACTTCAAACCCCGCAACAGCGCCAGGAAGTGCGCGGACAATCACCTCGCCGAGTTCTTGGAGCTTGTCGTTCATCCCGCGCGTTCCCTAGGCTTTACCGTTCGATCGTGCCGGTGCGGCGAATCTTCTTCTGCAGCAGCAGGATGCCATAGAGCAACGCTTCCGCGGTGGGAGGACAGCCGGGGATATAAATGTCGACCGGAACAATGCGGTCGCATCCACGCACGACTGAATAGGAATAGTGGTAGTAGCCGCCACCATTCGCACATGACCCCATGGAAATGACATAGCGCGGTTCCGGCATCTGATCGTAGACCTTGCGCAGTGCCGGGGCCATCTTGTTGGTCAGCGTTCCCGCAACGATCATCACGTCGGACTGACGCGGCGAAGCGCGAGGGGCAAAGCCAAAGCGTTCCGCATCGTAACGCGGCATGGAGGTTTGCATCATTTCGACCGCGCAGCACGCAAGGCCGAAGGTCATCCACATCAACGAACCGGTCCGCGCCCAAGTGATCAGATCATCGGTCGCGGTTACCAGGAAGCCCTTATCCGACAGTTCGCTATTGATGCTGCGGAAAAAACTGTCATTCGCGCCAACCGGTTCGCCGGTGCGCGGATCAAGAATGCCCTTGGCGCTCGGAGCCACGAGCGTCGTCTGTCCGCTGGTCAATCCCATTCCAGCGCTCCTTTTTTCCACTCGTAGATAAAGCCGATTGTCAGCACGGCGAGGAAAATCATCATCGACCAGAATCCAAAGGCGCCGATATCGCCGAATGCGACTGCCCACGGAAACAGGAATGCGACTTCCAAATCGAAAATGATGAAAAGGATGGCCACGAGATAAAATCGAACGTCGAACTTCATCCGGGCGTCATCGAAGGGATTGAAGCCGCACTCATAGGCCGAGAGCTTCTCGGGATCCGGCTTTTTGTAGGCGACGATGAAGGGCGCAATCAGCAGCGCCAGGCCAATGACCGTGGCCAGCCCAATGAAAATGACAAGAGGCAGGTAGCTCAACAACAAAGCATTCATCGTTGGTTCTGTCCTCCAGCGCTCTCGCCACGTACCGCACCGCGATCGGAGCCCTACCGATTCGGCCCCAGCAA
>DATAIA010000660.1:0-14186 GCA_036262895.1 Xanthobacteraceae bacterium | reverse complement strand
TCCCTTATCACTTCGATGACCCCAACGATATTGTCATTCAGCTCTTCAAGGTCCTCAGCCGGGACCCACCACTCCGTGTGATCGGACCCGCCGACGCATTGGATGGGGTACCGCCGCATGAAGCTGGCGCGGACTTGGAAGCGAGTTACGAATCCGGACCCACTCGCCTTGACGTTCCAGTCCCGTGCGATCTGAGCGGCGTACTGCTCGTTCGTGACGGGATAGAAGATCGGTTGATCTGGCAAGCGCGGTGGCCAGCGTTTGAACCCCGAGGCGCGGACCAGCTCGAGTTCCGCCGGGCCAGTGGGCCGGAATAGGGTGACGGTGTTCTCTTCGGTCATGGCGACGGCGTTAGGCGGCGTACCGCGAGAGAACACTCTGATAGACCTCTAGGTCATTGCAGGAGAAGCAGCAGAACGCAATCTCTTCGATGGAGGAGGGTATGTCCAGGAGGCGGCAGACCGACTCAACTGCAACGGCAGACGCGGCCTCGATGGGATACTTGTAGATCCCCGTGCTGATGCTTGGGTAGGCAATAGTCTTGACGCCGTGCGCACTCGCCACTTCCAGTGATCGTCGATAGCAGGACGCCAGGACGTCGGCCTCACCGTAGGCTCCGCCGCGCCACACGGGACCCACTGTGTGAATGATGTAACGTGCAGGAAGGCGATAGCCCTTGGTTAGCTTAGCCTCGCCAGGCTTGCAGCCGCCCAGCAGGCGGCACTCGTGCACCAAGTCCGGACCAGCGGCACGATGAATTGCTCCGTCTACACCACCGCCGCCCAATAGGGACGAGTTCGCCGCGTTAACAATGGCGTCCATAGCCAAAGTCGTGATGTCAGCGCGGAGAGCATGAATCCTCATGTGCCGGTACTTAGAATCTATGCGGAGTGGGGAGAATGGTGGAACTAGCGCGGTGTGGCAAGAGACGTACTTAGGCAGTCTGCTCACTGCACTATGTCTGGGGTATTGGCTGTTTTTCTCTTGAAATGCAGGATAGGCAAGCAGCCGCTATGGGGTCACATTAGGCCCCATGAATTCCACAGAAGTTTTGAAGGCGCGCGTCACACCAGAGATCAAACGGCAAGCGCAAACCATCGCCAGCCGCGAGTTGCTGACCGAAGCGGCATGGCTCAAGCGTCTGGTCATCCGGGAGATCGGCCGGTTCGACGTCCAAGTTCCCGATGACCCCGACGTCCGCAGGGCGGGCTGCACCCATCGCCAGAACAGCGCGATGCGCCACGCCAAGGGCTTCCTCAAACCCATCTACGTCCGCCTCCGAGACGAAGACCGACTCCTGTTGGAAGCCCGTGCTGCGGCGCGGGGACTACGACCCGCCACCTATCTCTCCATCCTGACGCGCTCGCACCTGCGGTCCGTGCCGCACCTACCGAAGGACGAGCTGCTGGCACTCAAGCGCAGCATTGCGGAGGTGGGAGCAATCGGCCGGCACATCAATCAGATTGCCAAGGTGGCGAATCGAGGCGGCGGGGTGCCGACGTCCCTGCGTGACGAGTTCCGGGCGATCCTGAAGATCTGCGAAGCCCTGCGCGACAACACCAAAGAGCTTCTGAAGACGAATGCCGCCAGTTGGGAGACCGGACATGCCCACACGGACGTTTAGCACCTGGGAAGGGCAGCCCCTATTCAACGTGGTCTCCTATGGCCGAAGGTTCCATGAGACAGGCGGGCACCTGACGAGGGAGGAAGTAGAGCAGATCCGGCGCACCGTTGCCCGGCGCCGGAGGCGGTAGTAAAGGTGCTCCCGCGGGGCGGCACTGACCTGAAGGCTGTGGGCAAGCACCTGGCCTACATCGCTCGCAACGGGGAAGTGGAGCTGGAGACCGACGACGGGGACCAAGTGCGCCTCACCAGCCAATCGGCACTTCTGAAGGACTGGGACCTCGATCTCGATGACGCGCTAAGGCGCCGCTCAGCCCTTGCGCCTACCAATGGCAGGGTGCCGAAACTGGCTCACAAGCTCATGTTCTCCATGCCGCCAGGAACCCCGCCAGAGAAGGTGCTGGGAGCGGTGCGCACCTTCGCGCGAGAGGAGTTCTGGGGTCAGCATCGGTACGTCTTCGCCTTGCACACGGATGAGGCGCATCCCCATGTCCACCTAGTGGTGAAAGCTCTCAGCGAACAGGGCGTGCGGCTGAACATTAGAAAGGCCACGTTGCGCCACTGGCGCTCCGAGTTCGCCCGCAACCTGAGGGCGGTTGGCGTAGAGGCCAACGCCACCGAGCGCGCCGTTCGCGGTCAGCACAGGAAGGCCAAGAAAGACGGCATCCATCGCGCCAGCCTGCGGGGCGAATCCACGTTCATCCACACACGGGAAGGCGGCGCCACGGCGCAGACCGGCGAAAGCCCCAGCACTGAGCAAGGGAAGCGGACGCTGATAAGTACGCGGCGGGTCGTCGAAGGCGGTTGGCACGCGCTTGCCGGTCTACTGGAGAGGGGCGGCCACCTGGACCTTGCTCGCGACGTCCGGCGCTTTGTGGCCGAAATGGCGACCCCGAGAACAGACAGGGAATTGGTACACGAACCGCATGAATATGCCAAATATGGCATACGTATGCGAGATAAGGCATACTCGCGATGAAGGCCGTCATTTGGATGGGTGCCAGCAGGGCGGACCTAGGGCAGTTTCCGGAGTCAGCGCAGGATTCGCTGGGCTATGAACTTTACCGGGTTCAGTGCGGACTCGATCCGCAGGACTGGAAGCCTATGACGAGTGTGGGTGCTGGAGTGAGAGAAATTCGGACTAGGGATGAAGCGGGGATATTCCGCATGGTCTATCTCGCAACACGGCCCGAAGGCGTCTATGTCTTGCACTGCTTCCAGAAGAAGACTGCACAGACCAGCTTGGATCTTAATTTGGCAACGAAGCGATTCAAGGCGATTCCGAGGTAGGGTATGCGAGCCAAGAAGGTTGCGAACGGTGAGCACGGTCCTCGTCATGTCACGCCGGCTGGACGTAGTGTCTTTCAGGATGTATTTCCTGCAGAGAAGGCGGCAGAGATGGAAATTCGTGCGCAGCTTTTGATTGGCTTGGAGCAGTGGCTCGAAAAGAGCGGAATGACGCAAGCTGAAGCCGCCAGTGTTCTGGGGGTTACCCAGGCGCGTGTGTCCGATCTGAAGAGAGGAAAGATCAACCGGTTCAGCATGGACTTGCTGGTGCGGTTGGCGGCGCGAGCTGGCCTTAAGCCCAAGCTGAAGCTTGCGGCGTAGCCGGCTTCAGAGTGTTTGAACAGGGAAGTTGGGCAAAGCATGCCTACCAATGACGCATCAACGCGACTGTGGGTGATTCTCGCTCGGGAATCCGATGTGGCGGTGGTAATACGCCGAGGACCCAGCAGGCAGGTGTTGCTGATCCGATGGCATCGAAAGACCGATACGTTCGTCCCGGGCCAGTGGTTCAAGGGACGGATTTATCCATTGCGTTGCGACCTCTCTCCATCTGGAGAGCGATTTCTCTATTTCGCTGCCGATTTCGTGAAGCCCTACTACTCATGGACAGCCGTAAGCCGGCCGCCGTATCTGACAGCACTGGCGTTGTGGCCAAAAGGGGATTGCTGGGGAGGAGGCGGGCAGTTCGCGACGGAGCGAAAAATCATTCTCAACCATCGACCTGCCGAGATGAAACTCGCCGAGCAGTTCCATCTGCCCAAGCCGCTGCGAGTGGAACCCTTTGGGTCGCGACCTGGTTGGGGCGAAGACAGCCCATTGCACGAAGCAACACTGGAACGAGACGGGTGGGTGCTTGTGGACGCTGGTAAGGCAGTAGAGCATAAGTTCTCAGATCCAATTTGGTACACGTTTGATCCTCCACAAACGTGGAGTAAGCAACATCCGAAATCGGATAAGTATTCGCTTCGATTCATGATCACAGGGTACTTTCGTCGCGGTGGCGCCAGCAGAGTGACTGAAGCGGCTGTCGTGTGTGGCAACCACAGCATTGCAATGGGTGAGGTCGACTGGGTGGATTGGGACGCCAACGGGGATTTGCTTCAAGCAAGAGACGGATGCCTATATAGACAACGTATCGCGTCAGGGAAGTTGGGTGAAGCCCGATGCCTTCTTGACGCGCGGACATACAAATTTCGACCGCTCGCGCCAAGTGCGCAAGCTCTTACCTGGAGTTTGCCGCTAGATGGCTGAGAGGATTGCAGAGTTACGTGCAACTACCGGTTACGCGGAGAGAAACGCGGGGATCTATGCCGACATAGCGCATCTGGTTCCATTCGCGACCACGGCACCGCAACGGACGTAGCCAAGACACACATCTCAAAAAGGGGGGGGCACAATGCAACTGCTTCAGGCGAAGATCCGAAATTTTCGCTCATTAAGGCAGGTTACGGTCGACTTCGGATTGCATACTGCATTTATTGGTGGGAACGGTGCTGGAAAATCAAGCGTCCTCCGAGCGTTGGAGAAATTTTACGGCTCAGCACGGACCTTGGATCCCGACGACTATTACGGTCGTGACACGAGTTTACCTGTCGAGATCGAGCTGACCTTTGGCAGCCTGACGATTGAGGAAAATGAGACATTCCAGACCCGAGTTCGAGACGGCCAACTGACGGTCACTCGCGTGTTCGATGGTTCGCAGGCGAGCGGGCGCTACCATGGTGTCGTCCCAACCAATCCCGAGTTCGCGGCGGTTCGGTCAATCGCCCAAGCTATACCGCGGCGCCAAGCCTACAACACCCTGCGCACCGACAATCCTAAGTATGCCGATCTCGCTGTTGCCACAAACGCTGACCAGGTGATCGAGGGCATGCGCGCTTGGGAAGAAAATCACCCAGACGTTCTAGTGCTCGCGCGGGATGACGGTCAGTTCTTCGGGTTTCAGAATGCTGGGCGAGGAGCTCTCCAGCGGCACACCAGCTTTGTGTTTATTCCTGCGGTGCGGGAGGCCTCCGCCGACGCCGCCGACGGAAAGGCAAGTGCCATCGGCAAACTTCTGCAGGTCGTAGTTCGCAGTGCGATATTGCAGCGGCAGGACATCGCTGAGTTCCAGCAGCAGATGAATGCCCGCTATAGAGAACTTACTTCGCCGGAGAACATGCCTGAATTGAACGCACTCGCGGGAAGGCTCACAGCGGACTTGAAGGGCCTCTACGCAGACGCAGAGGTTGGTTTGGCGTGGCAGGAAAGTGCGGACTTGCAGGTACCCATGCCAAACGCAGACGTAAAACTTAGCGACGACGGATTCGGAGGGCCGGTCGATCGGCAGGGTCATGGGTTACAGCGAGCATTCATCTTTACCCTACTTCAAAACTTGGCTCGCGCTACTCAGCTTCAGGCCGGGGCACAAGCGGCTGCCGCAGAAGGAGACCCGCCGAATCCGGCGCCAAGGGCGCCTGCTCAGGCGCCGGCGCTTATTCTGGGTATTGAGGAGCCTGAGGCCTACCAGCATCCGACTAAGCAGCGGCACTTCGCAGCCGTGCTCAGAGGGCTAAGTAACGGAACGCTTCCTGGGGCAGACGGTCGCACCCAGGTGGCCTTCGCCAGTCACTCGCCCATGTTCGTGTCCATGGCGCATGTAGACGAAATTCGATTTGCGCGTCGTGCTAACTGTGAAGACGGGGCCTTCAAAGTGTGTGAGATACGGGCTCTGGATCTGGAGCAAGTCGCCCAGAAGCTAGCTATCGCGTCGCAACGGCCACCTGGGGATTTCACAGCGGCTTCGCTGGCTCCGCGTCTTCACATCCTAGGCCCAGAGCTTTCTGAGGGATTCTTTGCTGATGGCGTGGTACTCGTTGAGGGTCCCGGTGATCGTTCTGCGTTGGTCGCGGCCGCGCACTGCCTGGGTGTCAATTTCGAGAGTGCGGGAATCGCAGTTCTGCCTGTTGTGGGGAAAAACAACATTGATCGTCCGCTCTTAATCTTCCGCGAATTGGGTATACCTACTTACGCGGTCTGGGATTGCGATGGAGCCCAGGATGAGCAAACTAACCTGCGAATGCTGCGTGCCGCTGATCCGAACTCTGAACTACAAGTCGCCCCTTTACAGACAGCTGTGCATGAGCGCTACGCCCATTTTCAGCAGAATCTTGAGGGCTGCCTAAGAACGGAGCTGGGAGGGGCGCTTTATGATGAGGCTCTTAGGACGGCTGCCGCTGAATTCGACGTTGAGGCCGGGCGCGATGCTCAGAAGAACCCAGAAATCATGAAGCGCACACTGACGCTAGCCAGGGAGAGGGGCGCCGTCAGTGCGACACTTAATAGTATCGTTCGCGCGATTTGGGCCGCCGTCAAAGGGATCGATTTGGCGGCGAACGTCTAAAGGCCCACGCAAGAAGTAATGGAATACTCACCGATCATCAGTCACGTCCTGAAACTGTGGTGGATCGTCCCGATCGTCCTGGCAATCGGGTTTTTCAAGTCACCATGGTTCAAGGGCGTTACCGGAGAGGCGCTTGTCACGTTGGCTGCGCGCCTCAGGCTCCCAAGGGACACCTACCACATCATCCACAATGTCACGCTACCAACGCCCGACGGCACCACACAGATAGATCACATTCTTGTTTCGCGTTTTGGTGTCTTTGTCATCGAAACGAAGCACATGAGAGGCTGGATCTTTGGTTCAGAGGAAGACGCACAGTGGACCCAGAAGATCTTCAGGCAATCATTCAAGTTCCAGAATCCCCTGCGCCAGAACTATAGGCACGTGAAAGCGCTGGAGGCCGCGCTCGCCATACCGCCAGATGTAATCCATTCGGTTGTTGTCTTTTCCGGTGATTGCACCTTCAAGACGCACCTGCCAGCTAACGTCGCACGCGGCGGAAGGTACATCACCCATGTCAAATCCTTTCAACTGCAAGTCCTTTCGGACTTGGAGATTCAGGACACACTCGCTCGAATTCAGGCTGTTCGGCTGCCGGAATCCCTTGCGACCAGTCGCAGGCACATCAGCAACTTGCGCGCTCGTCGAGACCCAACCGCAAAAAGGACCTGTCCTCGGTGCGGTAGTTCCATGGTTGTTCGGACGGTGAAACAGGGCCGGAACGCAGGCAACCAGTTCTGGGGTTGCTCGTCGTATCCGAAATGCAAGGTAATGCAGAGTCTCGCTTGAGGAAGTGTGAGTGCAACCCGTGGCAATTGCTACGCTCACCTTGGGCGCGACGCGCAAATATCAGGAAGGCGAGGGCTGGCCTTCTTCCTCACAGGCCTACGACCATGCAAGTGTGCATAGAGGCTTGCTTGCGCTCCTGAGTTACAATTCGCGCTGGCGCCGAGAGGTGCCTGAATCGGCAGGCCAGCGAAGGCTCTCGACTTGGGTTTCCGGGGTATATATTGAGGTACCTGAATTCGAGTTCAGAGTTAAAGCAGTCAAAACAATCGGTTACGGTGGCATTCGAGTCCCTCCCTTTCCACCAATATCCGATCTCACGCCGGCTCAGGCAGCCTGGTTACAGGTGAGCTTAAGTAGCTCACCTGCGCCAATTGGCGGCACGGTCAGCCATGGCAGCGTGAAAAGACGTCTGGCCATGCCGGCAGACAGGCGCTCGATCTGCTTGCGTTCACCGGCGAGCCTCGCTGCCAGCAGAGGGTCGCGCGTGCCTGCGGCCAGGACGCTCTTGTTGAGAACCCAGGCATACGGCTCGACTTGCGCACGGCGAAGGTCTTCCTGAAGGGCCGCGGCTTGCGACACCGGAGTGGATTCCGGCAGCGTCACCAGAATGATCCTGGTGTACGCAGCGTCCTGCAGTCGCATCAGCGGCGTTACGACCCGCGCGCTTCCGTGTCCCTCGAACTCGCGAATCATCTGGCGGTGGTAAGCGCCAGTGGCATCCATGAGCAGCATCGAATGCCCTGTCGGTGCAGTGTCCAGTACTACGAAGGCGCTGCGTCCCTCGCTGACAATGCGTGAGAACGCGTGGAAGACGGCAACCTCCTCCGTACATGGCGAGCGCAGGTCCTCAAGCAACAGAGCCTTCTCTGCGGCGTCCAGAGACGGCGACTTGGCCGCCATTATCTTGTCGATGTAGCGCTGCGTTTCAACCTTGGGATCGATGCGGCTGACCTGCAGTCCTGCAACTTCGCCATCAAGCGTTGCAGTCAAATGTGCTGCCGGGTCGGTGGTGCTCAGGTGTACGGTCTTGCCGCGTTGAACCAATCCGAGTGCCAAAGCAGCCGCGACGGTCGTTTTGCCGACGCCTCCCTTGCCCATGACCATGATCAGCCCGTGCCCGGCTGCGGCCAATTCGTCGGCGAGTGCCGCAAGTCCCGGGGCCCGGGTACGCGGATCGACGGCCTCCATTCTGGTGCGCACGGTAGGCTGGGTCTCCGACGAAAGCAGCGCCCGCAAAGCGGGTAAGCCGACGGTATCGAAGGCTCGCAGAGGTACCAAGTCCTGCGGCAATGCCCGAAGCGACTGCGGGAGTCCGTCCAGCGCCTCCTGCCCGAGGTCCTCGATGGCGCAAGCCACGGCGTCACCGCGGTCGCTGGCATGGAAGACCCCGTTGATCGCGAGGCGCTGGTTGGTCAAACCCAGCTCGTGCAACTCCTCCGAAGTGCGTGCCGCTTCGGCGATCGCACCCTTGTCGGGTCGGGTAACGAGCACCACCGTGGTCTTCGCAGGATCGCCCAATGCTTCCAGTGCAGCGTTGAAGCGTGCCTCCTGCATCTTGAGTCCGGAATGCGGTCCCAGGCACGAGGCACCGCGATCGTTGCCCTTCAGAAAGCCGCTCCAGGCTTTCGGAAGACTGAGCAGGCGCAGGGTGTGTCCGGTCGGGGCCGTGTCGAAGACGATGTGGTCGAAGTGTTCGGGATCGTCACAGAGCAGGGATGCGAATTCGTCGAAGGACGCGATCTCGGTCGTGCATGCGCCAGACAATTGCTCCCGCACTGTCGAGAGTTCGGCTTCCGTGGCCGCGCTCCCCATTTGCGCAAGAACGCGCTGCCGATAGGACTCCGCGGCGGTGGTCGGGTCTATGTTCAGGACCCGCAAGCCGGCGGCGCCAGGCACTGGCGTCGGGGAATTCCGTAGCTCTACCCCCAGCATCTCGTCCAGGTTGGAGGCGGCGTCCGTGCTCACCAGAAGAACCTTCTTGCCCGCATCGGCAAGAGACAGCGCGGTGGCCGCAGACAGAGAAGTCTTGCCTACCCCACCCTTACCGGTGAAAAAGAGGTGTCGCGTCGGGTTACTGAGGAATCCGATGCCGCTCGCTTCTGGTAGCGTGAACCTCATCAGTTCCTCCATGACGTCGACAAGACGTTCGTAAAACGCGGCAGGCTTCATCCGGCACGACGCAGTGTGCTTCTCCCGTAGCCCGGTTGAGCGGATAAGCCAGTCCAGAGTTGAAGTAGACCTGGATCAGGCTGGGCACCGCCAGCAATCTACAAATACAAGAATATTGGAAAGTGTCAATCTGGCTCTCGTGCAGAGCGGGAAATGGATTTCCCGCGCCGGAGACTATTAGATCCATAGGGCCCAATTCGGTCCGGAACTCACACTCATGCAGGCCGACCGGAAGTTTGAACAGATTCTGCTCGAGCACGGAGCGATGATCAGGCGCATCGCCTCAAGCCATGAGGCAAAGCCTCATCTCGCCGAGGAGCTCGTTCAGGAAATCTATCTGGCGGTCTGGAAAGCGCTGCCGGCATACCGAAACCAGGCGACCTTGCGCACGTTCCTGGCTCGCATTGCAACGAATCGGGCCGTGACACACGTTGCGCGGTCGATGAGGACACCCAGATCGGTCGAGTTGGACGAAAGCCTGCCCGCGCCCGACGTGGGCCCGGAGGGAGCAGCACTCGCGCACGACCGTCGCAACGCACTGCTTGCCGCCATGCGCTCGCTGCCGCTTGCGCTTCGCCAGCCCGCAATGCTTGCCGCTGAAGGTCTTGCACCGGCAGAGATTTCCGATGTGCTGGGAATCTCTGTCAATGCCGTGGCCATCCGCATGTCGAGGGCGCGGGATGCACTTCGCAAAGTACTGCCGGAGGGAATATGACCGAATCGAATGAGAACTTCTGGGATGAACTCGGACTTCGATGGGGCGCCATCGACCCCGACATCGGCATCATCACGCCGCGGCTTGCCGCAAGGCTGCGACGACAATCGCAATGGTTGAATATCGGGATGGTCGGTGCGGGACTGACCAGTGCCGCCGGACTGCTTCTGGGAATTGCGACCATCTGGTTGGGATGGAAGGCTTCCACCTGGCATTTCGTGATTCGCGGTCTGGGAATAACCGCCGTGTCCACGATCACTGCAGGCTCCGTCTGGATGCTGTTGTCGGTGCGTTCCTCGGAACGGGCCAGCACGCTGGCGGAACTGCTTGAGCTGGCGATCCTCAGATCCGTGAGGATGACGCTGCTGGTGCGCATGGGCGTATGGGCGTGCGGCATCGCCGCAGTTGCAGGCCTTGTCGGAACCGCTGTCCGGACTCATCTCTCGGGTCCACCCCGAATGTCACCCATCCTGGATCTGATCCTGATCGGAATGGTCGCGACCGTGCTGTATCTGTGCGGCCGCCAGTGCGACGCGACCCTCGCCAGCTACACGCGGCTGAAGTATTCCCTCTTCGGCAATGCCGGTGGCAAATGATCGTTCAGGTCGAAAACCTGTGGAAGAAGTACGGCCGATTCGACGCCCTTCGGGGGCTGAGCCTGGGTGTTCCGGAAGGTGGCGTTCTTTCGCTCATAGGGGCCAACGGCGCAGGAAAGACCACCACTCTCAAGGTCCTGATGAATCTCACCGAGCCGACTGCGGGCAACGTGACCTTGCTGGGCGTCGACTCCCGCAAGCTGTCACCGAAGCAGTTGGCGCGCGTGGGCTATGTTTCGGAAAACCAGCGAATGCCGGGACGCATGACGGTTGCAGGCTACATGGCCTATTTGCGGCCCTTCTATCCTGAATGGGATCCGGTGCTGGCAGAGGACCTGCTGCGTCAGATGCACCTTCCGCCGGATCGCAAAATCGGTGACCTCTCGCATGGCATGCGGATAAAGATGGCGCTTGCCTGTGCGCTGCCCTTCAGGCCAGCGCTGTTGGTGATGGATGAGCCATTCAGTGGTCTGGACCCGTTGGCCAGGGATGAGTTGATCGATGGATTGAAGCTGCGCAGCGGAGCGACAACCGTGCTGATGTCCTCCCATGAGCTTGCTGAAGTTGACGACTTGACCACAGACGTTGCCTTCCTGGATCGCGGCAAGCTTCTGTTTCAGGAACCCAAGCGCGATCTGCTGGCCCGCGTAAAGCGGGTTCTTGTGACGCTCGATCGTCCGTTGACGCGAATCCCCCAACTACCCGCCGAATGGCTCGATGCCCGGATCGACGGACCCGTGCTGACTTTCGTCGACACCCGATTTCATGCGCAGGACTCGCCGGCCCGCATCAGGACACTGTTGGAAGGGGTGAGCGAGATTGAAACTCAGCCCATTGAACTGCGCGCGATCTACACGACGATGGCACGGGCGGTCCGTGATCCCGGGAGTGACTCATGATCTGGCACATCTTCAGGAAGGACTGGAAGTTGCTATGGCCGCTCGTCGCAGTGGTCACTGGGGGCCAACTGGCCAGCGCCGCCACATGGCAGCTGCTCGGTGTTTTTGGCGAGCCGAAAGGGTTGCTGCTGGTGGCGCAGGTATTCTCCTATCTGGTGTTTCTCGGCATCGCTTCGCTCATCTGCGCTGTGGTTCAGCAGGACTCTGTGGCCGGTGTCGCGCAAGACTGGCTCATCCGGCCGATCCCGCGGGGGATGGTATTGCGCGAGAAGCTGCTTTTCGTGCTGGTGTGCGTTCACGTGCCCATGCTGGTAGTCGATGTCTCTCACGGCCTTGCGGCGGGTTCGACCGTCGGACAGGCGATGGCTGCAGCTCTATTGCGAACAGGGTGCGTGATGCTGGCATTCGATCTTCCCGTCATGGCCCTGGCGTCCATGACAAAGACCCTGGTTCAGGTCATTGCGGGCTTTCTCGCGGTATGGCTGCTTGTAGTCATCATCGTCGCGGTCGGCATAGCGGCACGCGGGGGACAGGCGCCCGTATTCGCCGCGACGGGGATGCAATGGATGACGCCCGCGTTCTGGGCTGCCGTGGCGATGGCCGCTGCCTCGATGATCCTGCCGTTGCAATACTTCCGACGCGCGGTACGACTAGCAAGAGCGGTTTCGGTTGGCGCCGCGGTGCTCGCGGCGCTGCTGAGCTTTGTGCCGTGGTCCTGGGCGTTTTCCGCCCAGCAGTGGTTTTCGGGCAGCTCTGCGGCGTCGGAGTCGGTGAGGCTGGCGTTCGATGGCGGTGCGGCACGAGCGCTGGCCGAACCTGGGGCGGTATCGTCCAACTCCATACGTCTCCCGATCGAGGTCTCCGGTCTGGCTGCTGATTCCATGGTGTTGAATGACAGAGCCGAGATCAGAATCGTGAATTCCGGAGGAATGGAGCTCTATCGCGGGCGCACCGTTGGCCAGATGGGCTATGGCGACGATTTTCGGGTTCGAGCAGAAAAGGGTGAAACAGTCCGTACCTATCAGCGGGTGGATCTTCCAGACAAGGTGTTTGCCCTGATCCGTGACCAGCCAGTACGAATCGAGATCGACTACTCGCTGTCTCTCCTGCAGGTCGACGGGGAAGTGACGATGACGGCGCTTGCCGGATCGACGTACTCCGATAAGTTTGGCGCCTGTCGCGCGAAGCTGGATCCGGACGGTGACTCGGTCGAGTTTGGATGTTTTCGGGCGGGAGGCGCTGAGGCGTGTATCGGCGCGACGCTTGAAAACAGTCTGACCGGCATACGCAATCCCGAAACGCCGTTGTGTAGTCCGGACTACGCGCCCTTCGCGGTACATGTCATCCCGGACGCAGTCGGCCGAATCGCAGGAGAGGTCAGATTTCGGGATCCTCTGGGCCTGGCAAAGTATCCCGTGGACGGGTCACAGCTAGGAGATGCGCGCGTGCGGTTGATGTCGTTCCGGCCTGCGGGCCACTTTCGGCGCCAGCTTGTCGCTTCCGGTATTCGCCTGTCCGATTGGACGGCAACACCACAAGTCAACGGACGCCCACAGCAAGCTGTTGATTAATAAGCCGATCGATTCAGCGATGCTTCTCATCATCAGTGAAGGGCGTTTGAATTTGCGACCAGGCATGAAACGGAAATGGCTGGCGCCAGCCTGCCTTCTGCCAAACAATGCGCGATGAACTACGATTCCATTGCCCAGTTGGCCGCGCTCCTGCGAACCGAACGAGCCAATTGCCTGTCCGACTGGCGACGCCAGGTCCGCCAACTTCCCTCGGCGCGACATCTCGATGTTCCGACTCTGAATGACCACATGCCCGGCCTGCTCGACGTGCTTTCCCGCGAGCTGGAATTCGATTCAAAGCTGACGATTCCAGCGGCTCACGCCGAGGGCAGCGCCGAAGCACATGGACTGCAGCGACTGCAAGACGCTTTTGATGTCGAGGAGGTCGTCGCGGAATACAACATCCTGCGCGCCTGTATCCATGACCTTGCCGACAGAAATGGCGTGCGCCTGCAGGGGAGCGCGTTTCATATCGTCAACCGCGTCTTCGACGGCGCGATTGGCGTGGCCGTGCGTGCCTATGCAACTCAACAAGCAGCGGAAGTGCTTCGCCGCCGCGAAGAGTATCTGGCCTTTGTGGCCCATGATTTGCGCACCCCGTTGAGTGCGATATCGCTTGCGGGCCGCGTCCTGGAACAGCATCTGCGGAGCACCGAGCCGGCGACCGAGGTAGGGCGGATGTTGAGAGCCTTGAGCAGGAACGTTCAGCAACTGGAGCGCCTGGTCAACAAGGTGTTGGAAGAAAATACCAACCTCAAGACCGAGATTGGAACAAAGCTGGAGCGCCGCGAGATGGAGTTGTGGGCTCTGGTGGAGGCCCTGATCCACGACCTGCATCCGTTGGCAGGCACTGCCAGCACGCTGCTGATCAACGAGGTTCCAGACGACCTGTACGTGTACGCGGACGCGAACCTCTTGCGTCGGATACTGCAAAACCTGATCGCAAATGCGATCAAGCACACGCCCAGGGGAGAGATCATCATTGGAGCCCGCAAGCGTGATGGCGGGAATGAAGTTGAGTGCATGGTCAGGGACAACGGCTCCGGCATCCCGCAGGCCTTCCTCGAGAAGATATTCGAGAAGGGCGAGACGGATTCCGAGGGCGAAGGTGGAATGGGTCTCGGTCTTGCCATCGTCAAGACGTTTGTAGAGGCC
>DATAIA010000659.1:0-3570 GCA_036262895.1 Xanthobacteraceae bacterium | reverse complement strand
CCCAGAGGTTGTGCCAGGGCAATACGTTGCTATTTGCGTCAGTGACAATGGAAACGGCATGCCTCCCGAAGTGGCAAATCGTGCATTCGAGCCGTTCTTCACGACCAAAGAAGCGGGCCATGGCACCGGCCTAGGGCTGAGCCAGGTCTATGGCTTCGTCAAACAATCCGGCGGCCATGTGAAGATCTATAGCGAGCCTGGCGACGGCACGACGGTCAAAATCTATCTGCCGCGACTGCTGCGGCCTCTGGATGAGCCGGAGGACACCGCGATACCGATCGTTGGCTCTGAGGCGGGCGAGACGATCCTGGTCGTCGAAGATGACAGCGATCTGCGTTCATATCTGGCCGAAGTGCTCAGAACATTCGGCTACGAAGTCATCACCTGTTCCGACGCGCAATCAGCAAAGGTCGTCCTCGCACAGCCCGAGCGCCCGATCAGTCTAATGCTGACCGATATTGTCATGCCCGGGCAAAATGGAAAGCAGTTGGGTGACGAGGCGCAGAAACTGCGCCCTGGCCTGAAAATCATCTACATGACCGGATATTCAAGAAACGCCGTTGTCCATCAGGGCAGGCTCGATCCAGGCGTCGATCTTATTCAGAAGCCGATTTCGCAGACGGATTTGGCAAACCGTATCAGGCAGGCTCTCGACCGCCGCTTGTGATGAGGGCACCGCTGTACTGAATTATTCCGGCCAAGATACCTAACGGAGTTCCCTTTGAGCGATTCAGATGGTGGAGTTTCGAGCCGGGGGCATGAGCGCCTGGCCGACTTCATTCGGCATAACCATGCCTCCATCATCAAGGAATGGACCGACTTCGCGCGCACCCGGTCGCCCGCCAGTGATGGGATGTCGAAGCTTGCCCTCGAAGATCATGTTGTAGACATCCTCAAGTTTGTTGCCACCGATTTGGAATCTCCGCAGACGAGGGCCGAACAGGTCGATAAATCGCGTGGGCTCGCTGAAGGAGACGGTCCATTCCGTCAGAGTGCGGCAGCGATACACGCGGCCCTACGTCTCGCCGATGGCTTTGATATTGACCAAATGGTATCGGAATATCGCGCGCTGCGGGCTAGTGTCGTCAAGCAGTGGGTAGCCCAACATAAGAGCCTTGCCAGCACGGATGTTGAGGACCTTACTCGGTTCAACGAGGCAATTGACCAAGCCGTGACAGAGTCGGTCGCCCATTACACCAAGACGATCAATCATTCGCGGAATTTGTTTCTTGGTATCCTAGGTCATGATCTGCGCAATCCGATAGGCGCTGCTTCTATGGCCGCAAAGCGCATGGAACAGTCCGGGACGACGGATCCGAAGCAGGCCAAAGTCGTTTCTGAAATCGTCAAGACGACCGACCGTGCGACTCGGATCTTGGACGATTTACTTGACCTTACCCGCTCATCCTTCGGAACCGACATCCCGCTGGGAAAAGCGAAGACCTCGATGCTGTCGTTGTGTCAGGAAATCGCGGATGAATTCCGCGGGATCAATCAAAGCGAGCGCGTCGAAATCAATCTTGAAGGTGATCCAAATGGTCTTTGGGATCCGGCCCGGATGGGACAGGTCCTCTCAAACCTGATGGGCAACGCGATCCAGTACGGCGATGCATCGACCTTAATCACGGTGAAAATATGTGGCAATGACCCTGAGAAGGTCAGCGTGAGTGTGCATAATTTTGGCACACCGATCCCTGCCGAAAGTCAAAAAATGATCTTCCATTCCTGGATGCGTGGTCAGGTCAATCGGACCAGCGACAACACGCATCTCGGATTGGGGCTCTACGTCGCAAAAATGATAGTCGAAGCGCATGGAGGCGAGATCGCGGTCACTTCCGATGAGGGCAGTGGCACCACGTTCACTTTTTGGCTTCCACGCAGCTAATCCCGCATTGCGTTGCTGTCAGAAGCGAGGACCTCTCCCTTTTAGCGGGAGGTCATACGAGTTGGCAGGCCCAATCTCATCGCTCAAAGAATACTCGAAAACGTCTCGCGAAAATGACTCAAGCTTGCTTTTGATGCGGTAGCGACGGTCAGAGTTATCTTCACGAGGCATATGCTGGGTCACCGTAAACAAACCCGCGCGGCTCCGCGTGCCAATTGGAGTGTACTCGACATGCTGGCCGACTGCGAACTTAAATGACATTTGATTCCCCTGATGAGCCGCGTACATAGCACAGTCTAAGGACATGAGCTTGTATAATCCTCCCACTTAGAGGGGTCCGGGGTATGCCAACGGGACGGGTTCGCTGGTTCCAACTCAATAGAAATTTGGCTTTATCTCGCTGGAGTATTGTTCTCGCGACGCTTTCCTGCACGTTTCTGTATTGAAGGCCGCGGGATACGCCGGTGCGGCGCAAGAGTTCGACCTGAGCGACAGTAGGTAGGTCTGGCTAGTCCGATCTGGCTTGTCTCGTAACGGCGCGCCGCATTGATGACTATTTCGGCTTCTGATGCTGTGGACGGCTCCTCCACCGGCACTTCGGTGCCATCAAAGTGGGTGCTGTTAAGCGCTCATTCTTAGGAGGAGCAGATGCAGACGATCACGACAATTGGTCTCGATATCGCTAAGTCAGTCTTTCAGCTCCACGGCATCGATGCTGCAGGAGCGGTGGTCATCCGGCGCCAGCTAAAGCGGCGCTACATGCTTGGTTTCTTTGAGAAGCTACCTCCCTGCTTAGTTGGAATAGAGGCCTGCGCGACCTCGCATCATTGGTCGCGCGAGCTGCAGGCTCTAGGCCATACGGTGCGGTTGATCCCGCCGGCCTACGTGAGACCGTATGTCAAACGGCAGAAGAATGATTGCAGCGATGCCGAAGCGATCTGCGAGGCGGTCGGGCGGCCGAACATGCGATTTGTGCCGACGAAGACGATCGAGCAGCAGAGTGGGCTGGTTCTTCATCGGACGCGAAGCTTGCTTATTCGTCAGCAGACCTCGGTGATCAACGCCATCCGTGGTCATTTGGCGGAGTTTGGAATGGTCGCGCCGGTTGGTCGCAATGGTCTGGAGACCTTGCTTAGCCTGGTGGCCACCGAAGATGATACTCGGCTTCCAGAGATCGTTCGCGCATCGATAGAAGCACTCGCTCTTCAACTGCGCGCTTTAAAAGCGCAGATTCTGGAGTTCGACAGAAAGATCATACAGTGGCATCGTTCGAATGAGCTCAGTAAGCGCCTCGATGAGATTCCCGGGGTCGGCCCAGCGCTAGCCACAGCACTGGTCGCCAGCATCGCCGATCCCAAGTCCTTCGTTCGGGGCGTGACTTCTCGGCCTGGATTGGCTTGGTGCCGAAGCAGCATTCGAGTGGGGGCAAGCCGCGGCTAGGCGGGATCACCAAACAGGGGGATCGTTACTTGCGAAGCTTGTTTACCATCGGAGCCCTTGCCGTCATCCGATACGCCAAGATCCACGGCACTCAGCACCGACCTTGGCTCGCGGCGTTGTTGGCGCGCCGGCCGACGAAGGTCGCGGCTATCGCGCTCGCGAACAAGATCGCAAGGATGGCTTGGGCGCTGATGGTCAAAGGTGAGCGGTACAGGGAGCCGGCTGCTCTAGCAGCCTGAGCGGGA
>DATAIA010000658.1:0-3885 GCA_036262895.1 Xanthobacteraceae bacterium | reverse complement strand
CCGGGAAATGGTGATCGCGCTACGCGGCAGCGATTTCCGTGAAGGCGTCGCGAGTTTCATGGAAAAACGACCGCCGAAATTTACCGGCAAGTGAGGTTCAATTTTTTAGACTGCGCTCAGGTACAGTTTGTTCAACAGCTTCCCGGCCGAGCAGTCGGCGAAGGTTGGTGGAGCCAGGCGGGATCGAACCGCCGACCTCGTCATTGCGAACGACGCGCTCTCCCAGCTGAGCTATGGCCCCATGCGGCCGGCTTGTGAAGAAAAGCGGACAGCAATCGCCGCCATTTACCGTCCGCTCCAAGCTCAAGTCAAGAACGGCGAAAGCCATGGTTTTATGATCGATTTTCACCGGAACTTCCCTTGTTTGCGGGGGATGGAACCGGTATCTAGCGAGAGGTCGAATTCGCGACCGAACCTCCGAGTAAGCCAGCATGCGCGCCGTTCTCGACATCGTTCTCATCGTCCTGGATCTCTATGTCTGGCTGCTGATTGCGTCCGCGATCCTGTCGTGGCTCATCGCTTTCAACGTCGTCAACACGCGAAATCAGTTCGTCTCGGCGGTAGCGGAGTTCCTGTATCGGATCACCGAGCCGCTGCTGGCGCCGATCCGCTCTTTCATGCCCAATCTCGGCGGGCTCGATATCTCACCGATCATCCTGATCCTGATCATCATGTTTATCCAGCGGGTGATCACCTATTACATTTATCCCAGCGTCTTCTGACCCTGGTCGCGCTGATGGATCCTTGGCGTTATTCCGCGGAGGGCGTCAGGGTCGCGCTGCGGGTGACGCCGCGGGGTGGCTGCGACGACATCGATGGGATCGAGACGCTTGCCGACGGACGTAGCGTGCTCAAATTGCGGGTCCGCGCCATCGCCGAAAGTGGCGAAGCCAATCACGCGGTGATGGAGCTGATGGCGAAGGCGCTCGGAGTGCCCAGGGCGAGGGTGCGCATTGTCTCCGGCGTAACCTCGCGTCTCAAGCAAATTGCGATCGATGGCGAGCCGACAAAGCTTGGCGATGCCTTGCGAAAGCTGGCCGTGGTGAAATCAGTTTGACGCTGACTACGAACAGGTGGCGCGTCGAACGACTATCACGCGCGCCAAGGATTGATTAAGACCCATGAAGGGAGCGAGATGACGGCGCGCATCATCGATGGCAGGGTCATTGCATCAGATCTCCGCGCTCGCGTTGCGGATGAGGTCGCGCGAGTGAAGCGCGATTATGGCCTGATTCCTGGTCTTGCCGTGGTGCTGGTCGGCAGCGATCCGGCGAGCCAGGTCTATGTCCGCAGCAAGCACAAGCAGACCCAGGCGGCCGGGATGGCCTCTTTCGAATTTGTGCTGCCGGCGGATGTCGGGCAGAGCGAACTGCTGGCGCTGATTGGAAAGCTCAATGGCGATCCCGCCGTTCACGGCATTCTCGTGCAACTGCCGTTACCAAAATCGCTGCATACCGAAACCATCATCAATGCGATCGATCCCGCCAAGGACGTCGACGGCCTGCACCCGAGTAATGCCGGGCGGCTGGCCGGAGGTTTTTCGGCGCTGTCGCCGTGTACTCCGCTCGGCTGCATCATCCTGACCAGGAGCGTGCATTCCTCAATCGAAGGCATCAACGCCATCGTGATCGGCCGTTCCAATCTGGTCGGCCGTCCGCTGGTGCAACTGCTGCTCAATGAAAACGCGACAGTCACGATTGCGCATTCGCGCTCCCGCGATCTACCAAAACTCTGCGCCCGGGCCGATCTGGTCTATGCCGCGGTGGGCAAACCGGAGATGGTGCGTGGCGACTGGATCAAGCCGGGCGCGACCGTGATCGACGTCGGCATTAATCGCTTGCCCGAAAAAGACGGCAAGACCCGGCTGGTCGGCGACGTCGCTTTTACCGAGGCCTTGGATATCGCCGGTGCAATCACCCCGGTGCCCGGCGGCGTTGGGCAGATGACGGTCGCTTGCCTCTTGGTGAACACCTTGCGCGCCGCGTGCGCCATTGGTGGATTGCCCAAACCGGCGGTGTGAGTCAGCGCAGAGATCGGTGCCGCTACTTGCCCTTCGCGCGCGCGATGCCCTCGGCAATCAGCCTGTGCGCATCTTCGGCGCTTGCCCATCGCAACACCTTCACCCATTTTCCCGGCTCGAGGTCCTTGTAGTGCTCGAAAAAGTGCTGGATCTGCTGCAGCGTGATCTCGGGCAAATCGCTGTACGTCCGCACCTTGTCGTAACGCTGCGTCAGCTTCGATGACGGCACCGCAATAATCTTCTCGTCGCCCCCGGCTTCATCTTCCATCAGCAGCACGCCCACCGGGCGCACACTCATCACCGCGCCCGGGACGATTGCACGGGTATTGGCGACCAGTACGTCGCACGGGTCGCCATCATTGGAGAGCGTATGCGGGATAAAGCCGTAATTGCCGGGGTAGCGCATTGCCGTGTACAGGAAACGGTCGACGACCAGCGTGCCGGCATCCTTGTCCATCTCGTATTTGATCGGCTCGCCGCCGACCGGCACTTCAATGATGACGTTCACTTCGCGCGGCGGGTCGATTCCAATCGAGACGGCGTCAATACGCATGGATTGCTCCGCCAGCGCTGGCATTCATGTCACGAAATAGCGAGCGCTATTGCTGGGCCAGCCAGGCTCGAGGCGCTTCGATAGCCCGAGGGCTCAACTAGTCCAGGCGAAGGCGATCTTGTCCAGCGACTTCGCCCCGAACTTTTCCGAGGAGCGGGCTACCATGCGGCCGCCGAGGGCACGATAAAATTCGGTGGCGGGATCGTTATCCGAGAGCGCCCAGATCACCATGCTTTTCAGCCCGCTGTGCAACAGATCGCGCCGGGCGGAGGTAAACAGCCGACGTCCGAAGCCGAGGCCCTGAAATTCCGGCCGTAGATAAAGCTCGTAGATTTCGCCTTCGAAATGCAGGCTGCGAGCACGATTGCGGCCGTAATTGGCGTAGCCCGCGACCTTGTCGCCGAACACCAGCACGCTGACGCGGCTGCCCTTCCGGATCGCGCTGTCCCACCACTGCGGACCGCGGCGGTTGATCAGTTTCTCCAGCTCGGCGCCTGGAATGATACCCTGATAGGCCGAACGCCAGGCCTCATCATGAGTAGACGCAACCGCTGCCGCATCCGCAGCTTTGGCCGGCCGAACCTCGATTAGCGTTGTGCTCATGATGTGATCAAAGCAAGTCGCAGCGTCCGCTTCAAGGTCTATCGTTAATTATGGGTTAACCTGTGGATTTTCTGCATCAGTTTTGCCACCCGACTGTGTCGAAAAAGGACAGGACAGGCCGGAGACGTCCGTTTGGGCGGTTGCCGGGCGCGACTTGGCGGCCGTTTGCAGCTCGAACCGGCTCGGCCGAAATGCGTGTTGGGGAAAACTAGGCCGCAGCGCGCGGCGCGGAAAAAACGCCGGACTGATTCGCAAAAAGTCTGGTCTGCGCCGAGGCCCGACCGTCCAAGTCAGGGCCAATTCCTGAATGCCCGAAAAGTGATTTCCGTTGTGGTTGTGCCTGGTTCGCCATATCGCGCGCAAGGCGATGGATCGGCTGCGCTTGCAGAGGACAGTGGTTGAACCGACCACTCGCAGCAAGGCCAATGCCGCCGTCAAACCGGGTGCAGCGGGTTTTGCTTGCGTGGCTGGCAAGTGAGCACCTTCCGAGCTCATTTGCTACCGGCACGCGGCCACATGGGCAAGAGAGGCGGCGTACGACACTGGCCTAAGGTCAATCTGCTATGGACGTGGCGGAGAACCTGGACGGCAAAAAATCGATGAGGCGTGCGGCAGCATCGCGAGCCGGATTGCGGAAGTGCATTGCTCGAAAACTAAGCCGACTTTCAAAGTCATCAAAGGTTCCGTAAACTACAATTGGGCAAGCCTT
>DATAIA010000657.1:0-1748 GCA_036262895.1 Xanthobacteraceae bacterium | reverse complement strand
TTGAAAAAGGCTTGGGCACTGGGGGGCGCATCGCCGTGGTGCGCTTTGACCGCGGTGACGGCATTAACGCGCTGTCACCCGAAGCAATGCGGCAGTTGATCAGGACCGCACGGGATTTCGAAGACGATACGCTGAGTTCGGTTGTGGTGCTGACCGGTTCAGCCAGGGCATTTTCCGCAGGCTTCGATCTCAAAGATCCCGAGGGCAGGCAACGCTCCACCATGGATCTCGGTCAGCGCCGGCGCCAAATCCAGCTTGGGCCCAAGATGACCCGGGCCTGGCACGACATGGATCAGGTCACGATCTGCGCAATCGAAGGCTTCTGCATCGGCGGCGGCGCCGCCTTGGCGGTGGCGTTGGACTTCCGGATTGCAGGCCGCGGTTCTCACTTTCGCATACCCGAAATCGGTCTCGGCATGAACATGAGCTGGCAAAGTGTGCCGCGCATGCTCGCCTTGATGGGCCCGGCGCGCACCAAGCAGGCAGTGATATTGGCAGCGGACCGCATTCCAGCCGAGCAGGCCTTGCAATGGGGTCTGATCGAGGAAATTGCCGAGGACGGCGAAGCGTTCGACGCCGCCATGGCAATGGCCGAGAAGATTGCGCAGCAGCCGCCTTTGCCTGTCGCCATGACCAAGCGCACCGTCAATCGTCTGGCGCACGCGCTCGATGATCTGGCGAGCCACATGGACGTGGATCAGTTCACGCTCGCTGCTTCCTCGGACGATAGCAAGGAAGGTATTGCGGCGTTTCTCGAGCGCCGGAAACCTACTTTCCGGGGAAGATGACGCATGAGTGAACGCGCCACGCTCGATGAAAATAAAATCGCCGGCGGCGAAAGTCTGATCAGGCGTCTGGAGGAGCGCGGCTGCGCGGTGCCGGCTGCCTTGTGGGCTTACGAGTCGGATATCAATGAGTGGCGCCTCTATCTTGCGCTGCCGCTGATTTACGATGCCGGGCCGGCCGCCGGCAATGAACTCGTGTCGCAGGCCATTGCGTCATTGCGCAGCGAAGAAGATTTTCCGATCGGGCGGGCGGATATAACCCCGGTCAGCATCGACCACCTCGCGATCACCCAGATTGCAGGCGCCCTCGGCACCAGCCAGGCACTTTCTCGGTTGCGCATCCAGGGTATCAGGGCCAACGGCAACCTGGTGCAGGACGTGCTGATTTACCGACTGTACAAGCCGGGATTGCAGCCGCCCACGGGCAAGAAGTAGCCCAATCTAGAGTGTGATTTTAGGGGCAGCAAAGCCGCGGGCTGGCAGGCTCTTCATGAGGGCTGCGCGCTCGGCATCGCTGTAGGAGGTCCAACGCGCAATCTCTTCCACGGTGCGTTTGCAGCCCATGCACAAACCGCTCTTTTGATCGAGCGTGCAGATGTTGATGCAAGGCGAAGCGATGGCTTTAGGCATAGCATCCCGCTTCCCGTGCCCGCCGGCGCACGAGCGACAGAATGGAATCGATCGTCGGCGTCGGCACGCCTGTCATGCGCGCGACTTCGACTACCGCGCCGATCACGGCATCGATTTCCATCGGCCGGCCGGTTTCGAGATCCTGCAGCATCGAAGTCTTGTGGGCACCGGCATCGGCGGCGCCGGCGATGCGTTTGTCGGTCTCGATCAGAAAGTCGATGCCGAGAGCTTCGCCCACG
This sequence comes from Xanthobacteraceae bacterium, assembly GCA_036262895.1. Taxonomy (GTDB): domain Bacteria; phylum Pseudomonadota; class Alphaproteobacteria; order Rhizobiales; family Xanthobacteraceae; genus AP-16. Next base: position 94 of record DATAIA010000657.1, on the reverse strand, counting down.
GCGCGAGCCTCTTCCATCATTGGCCGCACCACCGTTGCCAATTCCGGATCCGTTGCCAGCACGTCAAGGGTAGCGCCGGTCAACGCGCTCAAAG
>DATAIA010000656.1:0-10677 GCA_036262895.1 Xanthobacteraceae bacterium | reverse complement strand
ACTTCATAAACGAGCATGCGCTGAAGCGAGAAGAGCGCCCAGGCAATCGAATAAACAATCACTTGCGGCACACCGGCCCCGCTCTTGAGTGCCGTTGTGCCGATGGCAAAACCGACCACCGGACCGCCCGGCGTCAATGCGCCGGCAAGCCAGGCGAGCACCATGCCGGTAAAGCCGGAGCTCGGCCCCAGCCAACTCGCGATCAAGGCTTGCGGCAGAACCTCCGCAAGATAGCCCGAGCCGACAACCCCGAGACCAAGCCGCGGCAACAAATACAGGAACTCACGAAAGCCAATCCAGGAGGCCGATTCCAGCAGGGCGCGCTCGCGTCTTGCCGCGATGAATGCCAGCACGAAAACAATCGACCACAGCAGCAAAGTAAGGACGAGATTCATTTGCTGTGATCCCGCCATGCCGCAATGATTTTGAGCACCATGCGCGCGGTCACCGCTGCGATGATCGGAAGCGGGATTGAAAGGATGATGCGCCAGGTGACGAAATCGAGGCCGAAGAACGGCAGTTCCCAAATCAGCGCGCGGTTGTAGCCAAGCAACGTCCAACTAATCACGAATGCAATCGCAGCCCCCACATCGGCGCCGATGGACAGAAAGGCTGCAGCCACCGGATAGATCGTAAATGGGCCGCCAGGTAGGAGCGCCCCCATAATCGTTGCGATCAGGATGCCGGACAGTCCCGATTCCGCGCCGACCCAGCGAGTCACGGCTTCGCGAGGCAACAACACGGTCACGAACGCGCCGATGAAACAGCCCGCCAGCACCTTCGGCAATATGTCCAGAAGCAAGCCAAAATCTGTGCCGAGGATCGCCAGCGCGCGGCTCTGGCCGTCGCGAATAAAGACCGTGACCGCGGCCGCGCTGACCAGCACGGCAATGACGATTGTCGACCAGTCGAAGGGATGCGCGCGCTTGCGTGTGGACATGTCGAAAAACGAAGCCGCTATCGTTTCAAAGCCGCCGCACCCTGCGCGAGCGCGGTTATGGCGCCGAAATCGCCGGCAGCAAGCGCCTGTTTCGGCGCAGGCCAGGAACCGCCGACCGCAATGACGTTCGAAAGGGCGAGATAGCCCTTGGCGTTCGCCGCGTCGATCCCTCCGGTGGGGCAAAACCTGATATCGGGCAGCGGCGCCGCAACCGATTTAAGCCAGCCAATACCCCCGGCTGCCTCGGCCGGGAAGAATTTCAACACCTTGAAGCCTCGCGCAGCGAGCGCCAGGGCCTCACTGACCGTCATGCAACCGGGCAAGGCCGGAACCGGGGCATCGGCAAGCGCCGCGGCGAGATCAGACGGCGTGCCGGGGCTCACCAGAAACCGCGCCCCTGCGGCGACGGCATCGGCGATATCGGATGCCCTTGTCACTGTGCCCACCCCCACGATGCATTGCGGCACCTCGGCGGCAACGGCCTTGACCGCATCGAGCGCAACCGGGGTTCGCAATGTCACTTCAATGACTGGAAGACCGCCCGCAACCAGCGCCCGCGCCAGAGGGACCGCCTCGGCAACCCGTTCGATGGTCAATACAGGAATGACCGGCGCGCCGTTAAACAGGCCGGTGGGATCGGACGGCTGCATGGGCTATTTCCATCATTTACAAAACACGCAGGGATAGCAGTCTGCGTTCCGGGAGCTAACGGCCATGGTACTCCATGGCACTCTATGCACAAACGGTTCGCGAAAAGCGCTCCGATCGATTGCGAATTGTCACAATAAATGTAGGTTTGCGTCAGATGAGCACGGGCAGAACTGGGCCGCCGGCTCAAAAAGCAAAAAATCCAGACGTGGGGAACAATGCCAATGATGCGAATCCTCGACCGGCTCGAGGAGATCTTGATTGCGTCGCTGATTGCAGCAGCGACCCTTCTCGTTTTCGTGACCGTCGTCCATCGTTACGCGACCGGCGTTCCGTTTCTTTATCCGATTGCGCACCAGATCCACTTGTCGTGGTCGCAGGAACTTTGCATCTACATGTTTATCTGGATGGCAAAGTTCGGCGCCGCTTATGGCGTGCGGACCGGGATTCACGTCGGCGTCGACGTTCTGATCAACCAGCTCAATCCCTCGATCCGGAAACAAGTCGTCCTGTTCGGCCTGCTGGGCGGCGCACTGTTCACCCTTATCGTTGGCAGCATGGGCGCCAAGTTCGTGTTCGAACTGGCCCAGACCGATCAAACCACGCCCGACCTCGAATGGCCGAGCTGGATTATCTATCTGTGCATTCCGCTCGGCTCTTATTTGATGTGCTTCCGCTTCCTCCAGGTCTGCTGGTCGTTCTGGAAAACCGGCGACCTGCCCCATCACGAAGCCGGCCATGTCGAGGGGCTTGAGGCCCAGCCCTCCCCTGTCGTCGGGAGCCGGTGACATGAACGCAACCCTGATTTTCGCGCTTCTGTTTGCCCTGATGTTGACGGGCATGCCGATCTCGATTTCGCTCGGCCTGACGGTTCTCACCTTCCTCTACACCATGACGGAAGTGCCGATCGAAAGCGTCGGGCTCAAGCTTTTTACCGGGCTTGATAACTTCCAGATCATGGCGATCCCGTTTTTCATTCTCGCCGGCAATTTCCTGACCCATGGCGGCGTCGCGCGCCGCATGATCAATTTCACCGTATCTCTGGTCGGGCATTGGCCCGGAGGCCTTGGCCTCGCCGGCGTCGTTGCCTGCGCATTGTTTGCTGCGATCTCCGGCTCAAGCGTCGCGACCGTCGTGGCGATTGGCTCGATCATGCTGCCGGCGATGGTCGATCATGGGTTTCCCAAACGATTTGGCGCCGGCGTTATTGCAACCTCGGGCGCACTTGGAATCCTGGTCCCGCCATCGATCATCCTGGTGCTCTATGGCGTGTCGACCAACTCCTCGATCGGCGCGCTGTTCATGGCTGGCATCGTGCCCGGCCTGATGCTCGCCCTGATGCTGGGAACGCTGACCTGGTTCATTGCTTGGCGCCGCGATTATCCCCGCCTGCCACGTGCGACGTGGAAACAGCGCTGGCAATTTTTCCGTGAAAGCATCTGGGGCTTGCTGCTGGTCGGCATCGTGCTTGGCGGCATCTATGGCGGCCTGTTCACACCAACTGAAGCGGCAGCGATTGCCGCGGTCTATGCGTTCTTCATCACGGTGTTCGTCTACAAGGACTTGCCGCTCAGCCGCGTCCCCAAGGTGCTGCTGAACGCCGCGAACATGAGCGCGATGCTGCTCTACATCATCACCAATGCGGTGTTGTTCTCATTCCTGATGACGCACGAGAACATTCCGCAGGCGATGGCGGCCTGGATCCTCGACAAACACTTCAGCGTTTGGATGTTCCTGCTGGTGGTCAACATCATCCTGCTGCTCGCAGGCAACGTGATGGAGCCCTCCTCGATTCTGCTGATCATGGCGCCGATCCTGTTTCCACTCGCCGTGAATCTCGGCGTCAATCCGATCCATCTTGGAATCCTCATGGCCGTGAATATGGAAGTGGGCCTGTGCCATCCGCCGGTCGGGCTGAATCTCTATGTTGCATCAGGCATAGCGAAAATGGGCATTACGGAGCTCACCGTCGCGGTGCTGCCGTGGCTTATCACCATGCTCGTGTTCCTGACGATGGTGACGTACATCCCCGCCATTTCACTATGGCTGCCGCAGTTGCTAGGGGTGAGATAGAGCTGCTTCTTTTCCTTCCCCCGCTTGCAGGGGCAGTTTCGCTCTTTCCCCTCGCCCCGCGCAGCGGGGAGAGGGTGGCGAGCGGCGAAGACGCGAGCCGGGTGAGGGGCATCTTTCAACAGCACGCTCGGCACCTTCTCCCCGTTTGAAAAATGGGGAGAAGGAAAGCAAGTGGCTCATTCCCAAACCCCGCCGTCGCGTTTAGGCTCCTCCAGGATTCGTCAATCAAAGTGGGCTGGGAATGGCGACATATATCTGGGTTGCGATTGGCGGTGCGATCGGAACCATCGCCCGCTACTGGTGCGGAGGTGTCGCCGCGCGGCTTCTGGGCGAGACTTTTCCCTGGGGCACACTCTTCATCAACATTCTGGGATCGTTCATCATCGGCCTGTTCGCAACGCTGACCGGGCCGGACGGACGCATTTTTGCAGGCTCGGACCTTCGTCTGTTCGTTTTGACCGGGCTGTGTGGCGGCTACACCACGTTTTCCGCGTTCAGCTTGCAGACACTCAATCTGATGAATGACGGCGAATGGTTGCGAGCAGGCGGCAACGTCATGGGTTCCGTACTGCTCTGTTTGGTCGCCGTATGGCTCGGACACATGCTCGCGGTCAGTATCAACGCGATGAAATAAATGATGGACCGAATCTGATCAGGGCGTCATCGGCACCAGGCCGAGCTTGCTCATCAATTTCAGGTCGTGATCCGTTTCAGGATTGGGCGTGGTCAACAGCTTCGCGCCATAGAAAATCGAATTGGCTCCAGCAAGAAAACACAAGGCCTGGGTCTCATCGCTCATGTCTTCGCGGCCCGCAGAGAGACGCACCATCGAAGCGGGCATGGTGATGCGCGCAACCGCAATCGTTCGCACGAATTCCAGGGGGTCGAGCTTTACTGCATTGGAAAGCGGCGTGCTCTCAACCTGAACCAGCATGTTGATCGGCACGCTTTCCGGATGCATGGGCAAGCTCGCAAGCGTCGCGATCATTCCGACGCGATCCTCGCGGCCCTCACCCATCCCGACAATGCCGCCGCAGCAGACATGGATGCCCGCATCGCGCACATATCCGAGTGTATCGAGCCGATCCTGATAGGTCCGCGTTGTGATGATCTGATCGTAATATTCCGGCGACGTATCGAGATTGTGGTTGTAGTAATCGAGCCCGGAATCCTTGAGGCGCTGCGCCTGAGGGCCGTTCAACATGCCCAGCGTGACGCAGGTCTCAAGACCCAGCGCTTTGACGCCTTCGACCATGGCGCAGACCTGGTCGAGATCGCGGTCCTTGGGCGAGCGCCACGCAGCACCCATGCAGAACCGGCCGGCGCCCGCTGCTTTTGCGGCCCGCGCCTCGGCCAGCACCGCTTCGATGTTCATCAGCTTTTCGGCCTTCACACCGGTGTCGTAATGCGCGCTCTGCGGACAGTAAGCGCAATCCTCCGGGCAGCCGCCGGTCTTGATCGAGAGCAGGGTCGAGATCTGGACTTCGCGCGGATCGAAATGCATCCGATGGATGCGCTGCGCTTCGAACATCAAGTCGGGAAAAGGCAGTTCGAACAGCGCCGCAACCTCTGCCCGCGTCCAATCATGCCGGACACTGCCTGACGGAACGGAAACCGGCGTTAGGGTGGCGATCTCAGCCATGGCGAAAACTCTCTCGCAGGGATCCTGACACTCTTATCGGGCGTAGCGCTCAACAGGGGCCCGGTCAAGGCAGAGGGAGCGAGGGCGAACCCCGCATCAATTCAAGGTTTCCAGGAGACGCCGCATCAGCATGGTGCGCGGTTCAATCGAGGAAATAAGGCCGTGCTCCCAATCGGTATGCGCCCCATCGCCGTCGATTCCGAGCCCGTCCAGCGTTGCAACCCCAAGCGCCGCGGTAAAATTGCCGTCGCTGCCGCCCCCGGTCATGGTCGTATCGGAAAGACTAAAACCAATCTCCTTGGCCAGGGCCTGGGCATGGCGAAGCAAGCTCTCAATCGCAGGGCTCTTTTCAAATGGCGGACGGTTCATCCCACCCGTGACCTCAAGCTTCACCGCGGGGTTACCGGAGGCAAGGCTCAGAATTTTCGCCGCCATTTCCTTGCCGGCAGCCTCGTCGCGCACGCGAAGATCGATACTGATGCGGCAGTGCTGCGGAATGACGTTCGGTCCGGTGCCGCCAGCAATGTGGCCGACATTGGTGGTGATGCCGCGGGAGTAGTCGGTCATGCCCTCAATGGCGAGGATCTGTCGCGCCATTTCCTTGATCGCGCTGTGCCCCTGATCGTGCCGGCTGCCCGCATGCGCAGGCACGCCCAATGTATGCGCTTCAAAACGGCCGACACCTTTTCGCGCGGTCACAATCTTGCCGCCGTCGCGCGCAGGCTCGGTGACAAGTACATACCGGGCATTGCGAGCATGCGTTTCAATGAGCTGGCGCGAGGTCGGACTGCCAAGTTCCTCGTCGGGCGTAAACAGAAACACGATGGGAAGTTTCGAGGAACGTGCGCGCGCAACGCTGCGAAAAGCGTCAAACGCCAGATAGGCGCCGCCCTTCATGTCATAGAGGCCCGGCCCATAGAGCTTGTCGCCGTCCCGACGGAACGGCAACGCTCCGGCGAGCGTGCCGACCGGATGCACCGTATCGATATGTGAGAGCACGAGGATACCAGGTTGATTGCTCTCGTACGCGGTACGCACCACAAGCGCGTCCGCAAAACCTTCGCGACCAGGCACTCGCTCCTTGCGAATTGGCAATCCATCAAGCTCGGCATCGACAACATCGATCATTCGGTTGACGGCCGCGAGATCATGCGTCGGGCTTTCGACCTCGACCCAGCGCTTGATGCCTTCGATCATTGAACCGAGATCGATTGAATTTGTCGGCAATTGTGCCCCCATGAGCCTCGTCTATTGGACAGCTCATATAGGTCACAGAGCCCGGCCAAGACAAGAAGCAGGGGCCGCCGTGCCGCGATGAAATTGCCGGGACTGATAGACGAGCTTCGATCCGACCGCGCGGAAACTGCAGAAATGCAGACCCCCGTTAAGCCGCGCGAACATCCGCCAGGAAACGCTCGGCTTCGGTTTTGAGACGGCTGTTTTCGACGGACAGCGAACGAGCCGACGTCAACACCTGGTTTGAAGCGGAGCCGGTTTCAGAGGCACCTTTGCTGAGCTCGGTAATATTCCCTGTCACGCGAGAGCTGGCCTCGGCAGCCCTCTGGACATTGCGTGTAATCTCGCGCGTTGCCGCGTTTTGCTGCTCAACCGCACTCGCGATTGTCGATGCAATTTCGGAAATCCGTTTGATTGTGGAGTCAATCTCTTTGATTGCATCCACGGATTCCTTGGTCGCCGTTTGCATATCGGCAATCTGGGCCGCGATCTCGTCGGTTGCCTTGGCGGTCTGATTGGCAAGGGATTTAACTTCACTTGCGACCACGGCAAATCCCCTACCGGCATCACCCGCGCGCGCGGCTTCAATCGTTGCATTCAGCGCCAGCAGATTGGTCTGTTCGGCGATTGCGGTAATGAGTTTGACAACATCGCCAATCTTGCCTGCGGACCGGGACAAATCCGTGATCCGCGTATCGGTCTTTTCTGCCTGCTGAACGGCTTCTTCGGCAATTTTACTCGAAGCCAGAACCTGATCCGCGATTTCAGCGATTGATGCTGTCAACTCCTCGGTCGCAACCACAACCGAATTGACGTTGGTGGACGCTTCTTCAGAACCATCCGCTGCAACGCCCGAGAGCTGCTTCGTATTATCTGCCGTGTGCGTCAGCGAAGTCGCTGCGGTTTCCAGTTCGTTTGAGGCCCGGCTGACCGCATTGATAATGTCGCCAACTGCCGCCTGGAAGCTGTCAGCCAGTTGATTCATCTGCTGTTTATAGGCAGTACGGGCCTCGGTATCTTGCTGCTCCGTGCGAAGCCGTTCCATTTCCTCGGCCGTGTCCTTGAAGACCTGGAGCGCCTGGGCCATGGAGCCGACTTCATCGCGCTGCGAACGATACGGCACGTTGATGTGGCTGTCTCCGGCAGCGAGTTCTCGCATGACCGTGACGAGCGCCCTGATCGGGCCGGTGATGGTTCGTCCTAATAGGGCCGAAAACACCAACGCAATCACAAACCCGGCAACCGCAACTGCGATATTGATCTTGAGGGCGGCGCTGACGCTTTCATGCGCTTGCGTTGAAGCGCTTTCGCTCGCTGCGGCACCATTGCGGCTGATATCGCCGAGAATTGCACCAAGCCGGTCAGCTTGCTGATTGATGACGACATCAGTCAATTCGTCGCGTTTCCGGGTCATATCGACGACTTGCTTGATGCCTTCAACAAAACTGGCGCTGCGTTTTTCCAAAGTGGCAATCTGCCTTTTCATGAAACGCGAAGAGGTGGAGGATGCAATGAGCTTCATTGCATCGCCCATGTCCTTGATCCCTTTTTGCACGGAACCCATCACATCGGAGTTTCCCTGCTGCAAGAACTGCTGCAATGCGCCACGCGCCGCCGACAGTCCGGCAATGGCGGAGCCCGCATAAAACGCCGCCGCCGCATTGCCGTCGTGGTACGACGTCTGCATGATCTCGGCGAGAATCTTGTCAATATAGGCTGCGGGAGCCAGGACTTTCTGCTGCTGGATCAGGTTACGTTCGCGCTGTAATTGGCCAAGTTCGTTCACGCCTGACGTAAACTCATCAAGCGCTTTGGTCGTGTCTGAAAACAACTGCCGGTCGGATGGCGTTGCAGCATCCTTTTCGGCTGCGGCAAGCAATTGCTTGATCTTCTGCAAGCGCGTAGTGGCCGCGTTGAGATAATTTTCATTGCTGGTGACGAGGAATTTGCTCATCTCAGCCCGCATCGCCAAGACTTCGTTTTCCGTCGCCTTTGCCGATGTAGCGGCCTTCCATGCGGAATTCACGGACCCGAGACGGTCGGTGATGCTGGACAAAGTTCCCGTCGAATAAATACTGAAGCCGCCGAGAATCAACAGTCCCGGCACCCCGGCCATAATGACCTTGACGAGAATTCCTATATTAGCGAGCCAGCGCATGAGATTCCCCTTGCGATGCATCAAAGCAACGCGTGGTTAGCGGGTTCACGTCTTCCGAATTGTGAATGAATTGAGGTAGCCGTCGGGGTTATTGGCGTCGAACGGCTTACCCATGATGTCGTGTTTGCCATAGGCAGCAGCAGGCACGGGGAGCTCAGCTTCCTTAAACAGCTTCTGAGCATCCACCGCGTGAAACACTTTTTCGGCAATCTGCTTGTAGCTGGCGTCCTGGGGAATTTCTCCCCAACGCTTCATCTGCGTCATCATCCAGACCGCCATGGACTGGTATGGGAATGCGTGGAAATCGATGCGATCGGGAACGTTCCGATGATTGCCGAGGCCGTCGTCAAAGCTTCCCGTCAAAACGGCTTCCATGGCTTCAACGGGGGCATTGACGTATTTCGGTTTAGCAATAATGGCTGCGGCACTCTTGCGATTTTCTGCCTTGGAAGCATGATCGCTCGCCATGGCGACGGCGCGCGTGAGTGCAAGGAACGTGTTCGGGGCGTTTTTGACCAAATCTTCCGATACGCCAAAACCGCAGCAAGGATGCCCGTTCCACAAATCCCGGCTCAGCGTGTGAATGAAACCAACGCTGGTGTGCACGGCCATCTGGGCCACGTTATCCGGCGCGAGAAAGCCATCAATAATGCCGGCCTTGAGGTTTGCCACCATCTCAGGCGGCGGAACGGATTTGATCGTGATGTCTTGGGTCGGATTGATCCCCTGCTCCGCCACATAATAGCGTAACAGCAGATCCTGCATCGACATATCGAAGGGAACGGCGAACGTCATTCCCTTCCAGTTTTTTGGATCGCGCTTGTCTTTGTGCTTGAGGGCAAGCGTCAGTGAGTTGCCGTTGGTGTTCTGAATCAGCGCAAGCGCCGTCGGAAATGCAGTTCCGCGGACCCCCATGCTCATTGCAATCGGGAGGGTCGAAAGTACGTGCGACCCCTCATACTCTTCGTTTTGCAAACGCTCGCGGACCGCGCCCCATCCAGGCGTGCGAACCAGTTCGACGTCGAGCCCATTCTCCCGGAACAAGCCGAGATTGTCCGCGATCACCAGGGGCGTGCAGCAACTGATCGCGATGAAACCAATAGAAAGCTCAGTTTTTTCAGGAGTACGCTTTTCCTGCGCCACCGCCTCGAGAGCCGAGAGCGGCATCATGGTCTCAAGCACGGCAAGCGCGGCCGGGACCCCGAGAGCGCGCAGAACCGCGCGCCGATCAACCGAACCACCAAACACGGCCTGCAACGCGGTCCGGCGAACATCTGAAATGTTTTGAGATGGGGCAGCAGCGGAATCGGCGAGATTTAGCGTGAATGAGTGGCCATCCGCACAGTCACAAGCTGCGAACTGCCGGCGCGATCCGCCTGTAATGTGGAGTTTGTTGCAAGGCGACTTCCACATCTCGGCACCCTCGGCTGCGAGTCAGCTTATGGACATTGGGTACAGGGGTAACCGTAAAATTTGCGCTAATGGCATCTCAGCGCGAGCAAATACTGCGAACAAATAAAAAAGTGAGCGAGTTCCAATAAGAGATCAAACTCAAGGTCTGATTTTTTCTACTTGTTGTTGCATGCTCGCGACGAGGGTCACGCGCTCTGAAACATTTGTTATTTTGCCCACCCCAAAATCAGGATAGCCGCTGAACGCCGTTGATTAGACAGACCACTCCCCTAAGCGGAATGAAAGCCAGCGGCCTCGCGCTAAACGGGTTCAGTGCTGTCGAGAAAAACCAAATTGCGTTCAAGGCGCAGAGCTCCTTACAATCAGGTCATCGACAATTTTGATTTTTTGCGTTGAAGCGACGTTGTCAAACGTAGAGGCTTCTGTGTGAAGCGAATCCCAACGCCTATCGGCTCATGCGATTGTGCTGTGTCTGGGATCAAAAACAAAAATGCCGCCTTGTCACGACAAGGCGGCATTTTTATTTGGTTGCGGGGATAGGATTTGAACCTATGACCTTCAGGTTAT
>DATAIA010000655.1:0-3642 GCA_036262895.1 Xanthobacteraceae bacterium | reverse complement strand
TGACAAACCGTTTATTTTTGACCATATCATCCCGGATGCGTGATTTCCCTCCTCGCCGGATCGTGTGTCTCACGGAAGAGACCGTCGAGACCTTGTATCTGCTTGGCGAACAGGACCGCATCGTCGGGGTGTCCGGCTACGCCGTCCGTCCGCCGCAGGTCAGGCGCGAGAAGCCGCGAGTTTCCGCCTTTATATCGGCCGACATTCCGAAAATCCTGAAGCTCGAGCCCGACCTCGTGCTGGCCTTCTCCGATCTGCAGGCAGAGATCGTTTCCGATCTCGTCCGCGCCGGCGTACCCGTTCATGTTTTCAATCAGCGAGATATCGCCGGCATTCTCGCCATGATCCGCACCGTCGGTGCACTGGTCGGCGCGGGCGATCGAGCCGATCAACTTGCAACCAGCTACGAAGAACGCCTTGCCGCCATCGCTTCGGTAACCCGGCCATCGCCAAAACCAAAAGTGTACTTCGAGGAGTGGGACGATCCGCTGATCAGCGGCATCGGTTGGGTCTCCGAGCTGATCGACATCGCCGGCGGAGAAGACGTGCTGCCAAACCTGCGGTTTCAGCATGCGGCCAAGGATCGGATCATTTCGCCCGATCTCGTCCGCGAGACTACCCCGGACGTGATCCTGGCATCGTGGTGCGGCAAGAAAGTCGTGCCGGACAGGATCAGGAATCGGCCGGGCTGGAGTGAGCTTCCCGCTGTCCGCAACAACCGCATTGTCGAAATCAAGTCGCCGTTGATCTTGCAGCCCGGCCCCGCGTCGCTCACCGATGGACTGGATGCGATCGTCGCCGCACTTTGGCCCTCCGGCTAGATCCGCTCAACCCCGCACCATTCCGCGATAAAGAGCGCGGTGGCCTTGGTCGATTGGCGCAACGATTCCAGGTCAACATACTCGTTGAAGCCGTGCATCGCCGCGCCGCTGGCTCCGAAGCAGAGGCTCGGAATGTTGTAGTACAATCCATAAAAGCGGGTGTCGGTCAGCGCCGTAAATGCGAGTTCCGAAACCGTGCCGCCATACACGGCCCGGAAGGCTTTGCCGAAAGCAGCTTCCGCTTCCGCCGAATCCTTCAGTTCATAACCTTCTGACAGAAAGCCGGACCATTCCACTTCGGGCGGGTTGTTGGAGAGGAAGCGATGATCGCGTGCTGCGGAGGAGATGCACGCAAGTATTTCGGCCTGGCAGTCGCTGATAGACCATCCGGGCAATATCGCGATCCGGCAATCGATGTCGCACCAGGCCGGCACGCTGGAGGCCCAGTCACCGCCCTTGATAATGCCCGGATTGAAATTGATCGGATGGGTTACCGCCTTGAAGTTGCGATCGCTCTTGGCGCGATCATTCCAGTCTGCTTCGAGTTTTTCGAGCGCGTGAATGAGATGGTAGCCTGCCATGATGGCGTTCGAGCCGGCGCCTGCCTCGAACACGTGCACAGGATGGCCCCGCACTTTCAATCGAAACCAAATCACCCCGACCTGCGAGCGCACCATCTTGCCCGACGTCGGCTCGGGAATAAAACATGCATCGGCGCGATACCCGCGCTGCAACGTTGAGAGCGCACCGACACCGGTACTCTCCTCCTCTATCACTGACTGGAAATTGATCCGCGCGGTCGGTTTGAAGCCCGCGGCCCTGATAGCGTCCAGAGCATAAAGCGCGCCGATGGTGCCGGATTTCATGTCGCAAGCACCCCGACCGTACATCTTGCCGTCCCGCACCACCGGCGAAAACGGCGGCGTCTCCCACATCTCAAGCGGTCCCGCCGGAACAACATCGCAATGGCCCTGCAGGATGAGCGACTTCCCAGCGATCTTCGTCGGCCGGTAAGTTCCCACGACAGTGCGCGCCTTCGAAAAATCGTGCTCGATCGGACCGAAGCCGGGCAAATCCTTCAACTCGTCAATTTCAATATGCCAGTCGTCGACCTCGTACGCTCTCTGCCGCAAGAGATCACCGATCATGTCCTGACACGGTCCCTCGGCACCCCGGGTGGAGGGAATCGCGACGAATTCCTTGGTAGTGGCAAGCTGCGCATCGAAACGATCATCGACGGCGTCGAGAATTCTTTGATTGTTGTCGAGCGCGTTCATTGATTCCTATTCCCGTGGTGGCCTGTAGAGTTGTCGCTTCTAGAATCACATGCGTGCCAATAGATTGCGTCGAAGAGTCTTCGCGCGGAGGGAGACAGCATGCTCGGCAACCGCAATATCTTGTATCTTATCATTGGCGCACTGATCGTTGCTGTAGGCGTGCTCGGTTACAATCTTTACCAGACCAAAAAGGAACCGGAAGGCCTGCAGATCAATGTCGGCCCGAACGGATTGAAGATTCAAAACAAATGAAATTTCTCGCCGCGATAAACATGATGGCCTCACAGATCCGGCCTGGCTCTCTGCTGCTGGTTGTTGGTCTTGCAATTTGGGTGTTTCCACGAGCGGTGACAGCGGAACAGGTTTCTCGTGAGCAGGATATCGTAAGTTTAAGGCTGGGCCAGCGCATCCTTGTCGACGACGGATCGTGCCCCGCCGGTCAGATCAAGGAGGTCTCCGGCACTAAAATGACGGCAAGCGGAATACTCAGGGCGCAAAAATGTATTCCGCGGCTCGGCCCGCGAAGATGAAAAGCGATCTGATTTGCAGCTCAGCGCGATTGAACCAGTACCGATCAGCGTCACTGAATGAAGTCGCCGCACTTTTGCACCGTCGAATCGCTTGCGCCCCACGGCATGATCGGCACCGAGGACGTTGAGTTCTTCGGCGACCCTTCGATCAGTCTGTCGGTGTACACCATATAAACCAGCACGTTCCGCTTGGCGTCGCAGCCACGGACGATCTGCATCTTCTTGAAAAACAGTGAACGCCGCTGCCGAAACATATCGTCGGCTTGCTCCATCTTTCCCTTGAAATGGATCGGCCCGATCTGTCGGCACGCCAATGAGATATCCGAAACCTGCTCGGCAACCCCAAGCCACCCTTTGACTCCCCCTTTTTCGGGCACCGTGAAATGACAGGCGACCCCCTCGACCTCGGGATCATCGATTCCGTAGGTCGCGAGCTTGTCATTCGGTGTGAGCCATTTGAAGACTGTCGACCGGCGGAAGATCAGGTCGGGCTCATCGGCAGCGAGAGCCGCTGAACCGGTGAGCAGCGCCACAATAGCCACCAAAGCCAGAGCTTTCCGCTTGTTATCCCGCGAATCCAAGGCTTTGGGTGTCATGTCGTTCTCCGTTCGCCAAATCTTGCAATGATGTATGCATCACTGAGTTCCACAGGAAGCGCAATTACCGCCGTGATAGAGCTATCATTCGGTCACCGTCAGGATGCGGATTGCTTGCTCGGGGACCACGTCTGAACGATCGAGGTCATCATGATTGGCCGCCGGACCATCATCACGGCCACTGCGGCACTTGTCTCAATGCCGGTCAGCATTACGGCAGTTCGGGCACAGCTGCCCTGAGCCGAATCACAGCCTACGTTTTCTTTTCCCGCTCTCGGAGGCGCGAGATTCGGCCGGCGGGCTGGATCGTCAATAGGTCAATAGGGCGTCGCTGTGCGGCTACACGGCGCGGGCTCGTCCGGAAGGATGTTCCACGCTGGAACTTTCATAGATATCTGATCGTCGCCGCGGATATATC
>DATAIA010000654.1:0-1978 GCA_036262895.1 Xanthobacteraceae bacterium | reverse complement strand
GACGCGGCGTTTCGAACGGCCAAGCACGCGCATGTAAACCGCTTCGAACTGGTCAGCCGCTTCCGCCCAGCCGAACTGCGAGACTTGGTGTCTGACTTGTTCTTTGGAGAAACTGGCACGGAAAGCTGCAAATGAGCGTTCGAATAGATCGTAGCTCGACGTCCACGAGCTTGGATTCTCGAAGTCGACCAAAATACCAAAACCGAGGCGGCGCACGCTCTCACGGAACGCCGGAATGTCGCTCAGGACAGGGTAGAGTCCAGCACTCGCGCCTTCGATCGCCGCCAGCCCAAATCCTTCGTACGATGACGCGCAACAATAGCTCCCCGATCTCGAGATAAGCTGGAGCAGGTCATCGCGAGTGGGTGCATCGTAGATTTCGACGCGGCTTGAAATGCCCGCCACTCGAGTCTGGTTGATGAGTTCAGCCACGGCCACGCCGGTCGCCTTGCCGGCGATGATCAGCCGCCAGTCTCCGCGACGTGAAAGTCCTGCAAACCAATCAATCAAACGAGCCAGCTGTTTGTTTGGCGCGAGACGGCCGAAATAGATGAGAATTCGGCTGCTCGGATCTGCCAGACCATCGAACTTGTCGATGTCGACGGCGTTTGGGATCAGGGTCAGCCTCGAGCGGGCAATGGGGGCGAAGGTGCGATAATCTTCTTCGCTACACGCAATCACCGCCGCGTACTGGCTGATCGACGCCCGGGTGACGACGTTAAAGAAGAACCGCTTGAAGTTGCGCAGAAACGGCGTGTGAAAGAATCCGCCGTGCGTGCTGAGAACCAGCGGCTTTCTGTGGAGCCAAGCCGTTGCCGCTAGAAAGTCGCAGAAGAAATCGACGGCATGAACATGCACGATGTCGGCGTGCTTGATCGATCCCAGGACTCGTGGGGCAATTGGGTAACGTACCGATCCGCGGAAGGGCACGCGTTCAATCCTCACGCCATCAAGAATCTCGGTCGGGCGGAGGCGTTGCTTCGTTGGATCATCGAAGATGCGATCGAGAGTGACGATTGTGACTGCGTGGCCGTGAGCGCGCTGGTGCATCGCAAGCTGCTCGACGAAATTCTCGAGTCCGCCCACGCCTGGGTGAAATTGCCTGACAACATGCACGATTGCCAGACCAGGCGGAGCATCGGCCTGTTTCGCGTGAAGAGGTTCCCCGCTTTTGAGAGCGGAATTCGCGAGCGTAATGGTCCCGGCTCCCGAGGACATTGCAGGCTGGACTTTCTCTAACTGGAACACCCAATTCTCCGCCCGCGCATTCGTGCCAATGCACTGTCATATAACGCCTTTTCGACATGTAGATAATGTGTTATCAAACACGATGTCTACAGAAAGTTAATCTGATGTTGCGACGAGTACATTCGCTTCCGGTGGCGGTTGTTTCATTTGCGTTGGCAAGTTGCGGCGGCTGGGCCCCAGTCGATTCTTCGAGCACTGCCGTATCGGTCGTCCATTCGCTGCCAGCTCCGGACGTGACAACGGATGCGGCGGATTTCTCGAACTACAGGATCGGGCCGTCCGATGATCTGAGCATCGACGTGTTCGGAGCTCCGGATCTCAAGCGGGAAGGGCAAGTGGACGGAGCAGGAAACTTCTTGCTGCCGCTCGTCGGCAATATCAATATTGGGGGCAAGACACCCGAGGAGGCGAGCCAGGCAATCGCGAGCCAGTTGAGGGGCAAGTACCTCAAGGACCCGCAAGTTACGATTACGATCGTCAAGGCCAATCCGCGCACCGTTACTGTCGACGGAGCCGTCCAGCAGCCGGGTCTTTACCCCGTCACCGGGCATATGACTCTGCAACAAGCGATTGCTGCTGCTCGAGGCGCTGGAAACATCGCGAACCTCGACAACGTCGTCATTTTCCGCACGGTCAACAAGCAGCGGATGGCCGCCCTCTTCAGCCTCAAGCAAATCCGGTCCGGGCACATGACCGACCCGGAAATCTATGGAAATGACGTGGTCGTCGT
>DATAIA010000653.1:0-4861 GCA_036262895.1 Xanthobacteraceae bacterium | reverse complement strand
GCGGTTTCTTTGACTTGCTCGGCGGTCGAGAAATGGATGTAGCCGTCCTGCAGATCAATCGGCGCGCCCGTGAACATACCGTCGCGTTCGGCCTGTCGCCACAGCGAAATCGGGCAGATCTTGTAGATCATCATTTTCGTTGTACTGCTTTGTTGGTTACACAACCAGCGTCAACCGCTTGGCGGCGCGCGTGATGCCGGTATAGAGCCAGCGCTCGCGATTGTCGGGAAACGCGAACGACTCATCAAATAAAACAACATCGTCCCATTGCGACCCCTGCGCCTTGTGGACTGTAAGCACATAACCGAAGTCGAATTCGTCGTAGCGTTTGCGCTGCGTCCACTCGATTTCTTCAATGGCTCCCGTAAAACATTCGGGCCGCACCGACACCTTGACCGCGCGACCGCCTACATCTTCATCCGGCAACAGCCGCATGGTGATGATGCGCGAGCGCGAGACCGCACGTTCCTTGACTTGCCAGAGACCGCCATTGAACAAGCCTTTGCGGCGATTGTTACGCAGACACACGAGCTTATCGCCGGCAATCGGCAGGGCGTCTTCAATGGAGCGGCGCTGTCTGATGCGCGTGTTGTAGGCGCGGCGCGTCGCATTACGCCCGACCAAAATTTGATCGGCTTCAAGTACGCGTTGCGGATCGAGATCGTTGCGCGACACCACCTGGCTTTGACCGTATTCGCCGCGTGCGATTGAGTTGCCGGCACGGATGTCCATCGACAGGCGTACGATCGGGTCGTTTTGCGCCTGACGATGCACTTCGGTCAGCATGGCATCGGGCTCGGCTTCCGTAAAAAAGCCGCCGCCTTGGATCGGCGGCAATTGTGCGGGATCACCAAGCACAAGCAGCGGCACGCCAAAGGACATCAAGTCGCGGCCAAGTTCGGGATCCACCATCGAACATTCGTCGATGATGATGAGCTTTGCTTTCGAGGCGGGAGCGTCGTCCCACAACTCGAAGCTTGGCGTTTCCTCGCCGCTTTCTCGCGCGCGATAAATCAGGCTGTGGATCGTCGAAGCGCCGTGGCAACCCTTGCTCCGCATCACCAGGGCGGCTTTGCCGGTAAAGGCAGCGAACAGCACCTTGCCGTCAACGCTCTCCGCAATATGCCGCGCAAGCGTGGTTTTGCCGGTGCCGGCATAGCCGAACAGCCGGAATACCTGAGGCGTGCGGCGTTCGCCGGGCTTGGCCTTTAGCCAGGAGGCGACTGCCTTGAGCGCGGCATCCTGATGGGGGGTGAAGACCGGCATAATGGGTTGGATCGTCTCGTTGCTTCGTTATGACTTTGACCGATGCGAGCGGGATATTGCATTCCCGGCAAGCGAAGTCATACCCTTCTGTTCTTCTTTCCGCAGAATGCAGGATGAGTGGCATTTTTCTGCCGCAGCCCGGTTCAAGTATCCGGCAAAATGCTCTAAGACGGGCACGCTGGGCCCGTAGCTCAATGGTTAGAGCCGACCGCTCATAACGGTCTGGTTGGAGGTTCGAGTCCTCCCGGGCCCACCAATGATTTCAATAGGTTGCTGCAATGCAGCAATGCGTGATGTGATCTTCCCCAACGATATCCCCAACGTTTCGCGGCTGCGGTAGCCAATTGAGTGAACGGCGCGCCGTAGATGGTCGGGATGATGGTGCCCGTAAACGTTTTCCAGAACCTCGACTGACATTCCGAGAAAGCCTGCAGTTTCCCACAATCCGGCGGCAGGTGAGTACAGAAAGGGACCTTTTTGTACTTGCTATGGTGCACCTAAAATAGTACATTTTTTTATGAAGAGAATAAAAGCCCGTTTTTATAGGCTTTCCTCTGGAGCAGAGCCGGTTCGGGATTGGCTTCTAGGTTTCAGTAAAAAAGACCGCAAGAAGATTGGGACCGATATTGCTGTCGCTGAATATGGGTGGCCGGTTGGCCTTCCAGTATGCCGCCCGTTGGGCAATGGAATATACGAAATTAGATCCAATATATCTGGTGAGCGTACAATCAGAGTTCTGTTCGCGATCAATGACGATGAGATGATCCTCTTACACGGTTTTATCAAAAAGACGCAAAAAACTCCGAAAGGAGAGCTCGATCTCGCGCGAGAAAGAAAGGCAAAACTCAAATGAGTCGCAAGCTTCATGTCGGATCGACACTCGAAGGCCTCCTTGAACAAGACGGCACCCGTGAGGAAGTCTACGCTGATGCTGTGAAGCGGGTTGTTGCCTTGCAGCTTAGGCAAGCTATGGAGCAGGGGGGAATGACCGTGTCAGAAATGGCAAGACGGATGACTACCTCCCGCTCTCAAGTTGAGCGTGTCATTAGTCCTGAGTCAGAATCTGTTACTGTCGCGACCCTTGCTAAGGCTGCCCATGCCGTTGGCTACAAACTTGATATTAAGCTTGTGCCGACGCGTACACTTTCTAGCAAACGTGGGAAACAGCGAGCGACGGCCATATCGGCGAAGCATAAAAGCGCCGTCGAGAAGCGACGGAAATCTGCTTAGATGCAGGTGAAGAGCTAGTAAGCCATCTGCTGATGAAGAAATCCCGCCTTCCAGGCCCTATCACACCCTGTCAGGAAGCGGACTCTAGGCCGATATAAATTCAAATCAGCTTGTAGCCTGATATCTCATCGGAACTCAGCTCATCGCGGCTCGTGTGCTTCTCGGAACAAACCACAACGCTATCAGCGCACCCAAACTTAGAAGCGACGAAACGATCAATACCCGGGCGCCGAGATAATCGATCAGCAAGCCAAATACCAACGGCGCCAACGCTTGTGACAAGCGAGCAGGCGCACCGAGCAGACCAAGGCGATAGCCGTAATTGTCCGAGCCAAAAATCGCGAGAGGGAGTGTCCCTCGCGCGATTGTCAGAATGCCGTTTCCTGATCCGTGAAGCACAGCCAACGCGCTGAATGCTGTAGCGCTGCTGGTGATGGCGACAACTGCCGCTCCAATCGGGTGTGTAACGCATGCGAGTCGCGCCGACACAATTGGATGGAAGCGGCTCAACAGCCCAGCTTCCGCAATGCGTGCGGCGACCTGTGCTGGCCCAATCAATGCGCCTGCAGCGATGGCCTGTACGCTTGTCGCACCTGCGGCTTCAAGGATTCGAGGAAAATGCACTGCCATTGCAGCCGTCACGGTCCATGCCAAGGCGAACGCCAGGGCAAGCAGGATCATCGTCCGATCAATGGGTATGTGTGGCTTAACGTCTGAAACGTCTTTGGCTATTTGCTGGGTCTGCGGAAGCAGAATATTCAGGGGCAAGCCGATGACGATTTGGGCAAGCGCCCAAGCAAAGCAGGTATTCCGCCAGCCAACCGTTTCCAGACCCCATGCTGTCAAAGGCCAGCCAACCGTGCTTGCAAAGCCTGCGAGTAGCGTAATGCCGGTGATCGCACGGCGCGCTGACTCCTTATAAATGCTGCCGAGTGCGGCGAAGGCGGCATCGTAGAGCCCCATTCCCATGCCAACGCCAAGGATCAACCAAGCCAATGCAAGGACCTCGATGGAATGCGACATTCCAAGCAATACGAGACCGCTTGCGATGATCACGTTCGAGGCGGAGAGGACTCCACGGCCGCCAACACCGTCGATTTGGCGGCCAATGCGCGGGCCAAGCAATCCGGATATCACCAGCGAAGCGGAGAACGCCGC
The DNA here is from genome assembly GCA_036262895.1 of Xanthobacteraceae bacterium. Lineage (GTDB taxonomy): Bacteria > Pseudomonadota > Alphaproteobacteria > Rhizobiales > Xanthobacteraceae > AP-16. Next base: position 1,207 of record DATAIA010000653.1, on the reverse strand, counting down.
GAATATCCAGTTGCTTGAAACACCGATGTCGCGGGCGATCGGATCGGCAAGAATGGCAGGCAGATAATAACTTGATGCCCAAGCAAGTGTTTGAGCCGTACCCAGCAATAGGACGACCCGGAGTTGTTGGTGTTTCATCGTGCCATTATTCTTTTTGTCACGAGCAACCGCAACCGGCTTTGCCTCCCGGTCTGACTATATCATCAGTAACACCACAGGCGTTCTCGCATACCAGAGCTGCGCCTCAAACAATCCAAATTTTCTGGCTCTGAATTCGAACCCTTAGAAAACTCGACTACTGCGCGGTGATGTGCTGGGTCTTGATGACCCTGGCCCATATCTCGGTCTCGCGCTTGATGCGTGCGCTGAAAATGTCTGGCGCTTCGATCTGTACGGTCAATCCCTGCGCGGTCAACTTGTCCTGCAATGCCGGCTGTCCGAGTACATCTTTTGTCGTCATATAGATGGCGTCCCGCACCTCGTTCGGGATCGCCTTCGGCGCCAACATTCCATACCACGACGTTACATCGATGCCGTCGATGCCGGATTCCCCCAGCGTCGGGACATCGGCCACGAGCGGGTTGCGCAGAGCCGTCGTCAGCGCCAGCGGCACGACCGAGTTGGCTTTGATCGCCGGCAGCACGGCCGGGAGATTGGTTGACAGGATGTCGATATGATCGCCGAGCAGGTCGCCCAACGCCTGAGACGATCCGCGATAGGGCACGTGTTGGATATCAATGCCGCTCTTTTCCTTGAATAGCTCCATCGCCAGGTGAAGCTGGCTGCCGACGCCGGGTGAGCCGTAGGTCAGATGCTTGGTCTTCGCCTTGTCGATGAGTTGTTTGATGGTCGTGACCCCAAGCTTCGGCGACACGATGAACACGTTGGGCGCACTGGCCAGCATGGCAACGGGCGCGAAGTCACGCTCAACGTCAAAGGACAAGTCCGGCATCAAGGTGGGATTGATGGTGAGGTTGCCGGCTGGAATGAGAAGCAGCGTGCTCCCGTCCGGCGTCGCTTTGCGGACGATTTCAATGCCGATATTGCCGGAAGCGCCGGCCTTGTTTTCAACGATGGCCGGATAGTTTGACCGCGCCTGATATTCCTGCGCCAACAGCCGGCCGAGTACATCGACCGGGCCGCCGGCGCTGAACGGCACGATGAGCGTTAATTGCCGCTGCGGGAACGCGGGCGGCACCTGCGCCGC
>DATAIA010000652.1:0-1672 GCA_036262895.1 Xanthobacteraceae bacterium | reverse complement strand
GAACTGGAGACCATCTATATGCGGGTCCTACAGGGGGAGGCTGTTCAAACAGATATCCACGGGGTACGCCATTCCCACCCCGAGGAAAACCGCCACTGGCAATGTTCTTACTATCCTGTGCGATCCGGGAAAGCGGGTGAGGTTAATGGAATCAGTTGCATTGTCGAGGATGTCACCGAGCGCAGGCGGGCGGAAGATAACCTGCGCCGGCGCGAGGAGAGGGCCAGCATTGCCATGAGAGCAGCCCGCTCCGGAATCTGGGAGTGGGAATTCAAGACTGATCGTGTGATTTGGTCGCCGGAACAAGAAGCGCTGTACGGCTTGGCTCCGGGTACGTTTGGCGGCGATATCGAACAGTGGCGGAGAATGGTGGAACCGGAAGACCTGGCAAATGTAGTGAAAACACTGGAGCACGCAGCCAAGACCCACTCCGATTACACCGTGGAGTTCCGAATCACCCGCGCCGACCGCGCTCAACGATGGATCGAGTCCCTTGGGCAGATTTTTTATGATGAGAACGGGGAAGCGCAACGTATCGTCGGTGTGAATACAGATATAACCGCACGCAAGCAAGTCGAACTCTCTCTAATCAAGAGCGATTTTCGTTTCAAACGCTTTGTTGATTCCAATGTGATAGGTGTTGTCATCGCCACCATGGATGGCATCACGGAAGCGAATGATGTCTTTCTACAGATGATCGGGTGCACGCGCGAGGATTTCGCCAAGGATCGCGTCGATTGGGCCAAAGCTACTCCTGCTGAATATTTGCCTCGCGACCTCGACGGCATAGAGCAGCTCAAAACCTACGGTTCCTGTGTTCCTTTCGAGAAAGAGTATATCCGTAAGGACGGCAGCCGAATTCCGATCCTGATCGGCGCAACCGCCCTGAGCCAGGATCCTCTGGAATGGATCTGCTTCGTGCTCGACATGTCGGCACTGAAGCAAACCGAGGCAGAGTTGAGAGATGCTCGCGATCGGCTCGAGCATAAAGTTGCCGAACGCACCCAAGAATTGCGCGAGATGCTGGCACGCCTGGAGATGGAGGTGAGAATCCGAGCCGAGGCGGAACAGAGAATGCGCGACCTATCCGCTCGCCTGCTGCGCCTTCAGGATGAGGAGCGCCGCCGCATCGCGCGCGATCTGCACGATAGTACAGGGCAAACCTTAGCGGCTTTGAAAATGGCCCTCGCATCCCTTCACGGAGTTGTGGGTAAGATTGCAGCCGCGGAAAGCCTCTTTGAAGACCTCGACGGCCTGGCAGATCAAGCCCTGAAAGAGATTCGTACCACCTCACATCTTTTGCATCCTCCGCTTCTGGATGAAGCGGCATTCGCTTCTGCGGCACGGTGGTATGTGGAAGGATTCTCGAAACGCAGCAACATTCAGGTTGAGCTTGACATCGAGATTACGGAGAAGCTGGCGTCGCCGGTTGAAATGGTACTTTTCAGAGTGCTTCAGGAGAGCCTCACGAATGTGCTCCGCCACTCTGGGGCCACAAAGGCGGAGGTGCGGCTGCGCGGCGGCGAGGAAGTTGTGCTCACCATCAAGGATTATGGCAGGGGAATAGCCGCTGACCGAGTCGAGCAGTTCATGCAGACCGGCGAGGGAGCAGGCGTTGGCCTGGCCGGGATGCGGGAGAGAGCACGAGAACTTGGTGGATGCCTTGAACTCC
>DATAIA010000651.1:0-2372 GCA_036262895.1 Xanthobacteraceae bacterium | reverse complement strand
GACAGGTCGCGCAGATGGCGATTAGTCCCCGTCTGAGTACTGCGCGATTAGGGGCCGCCTCGTGCCCTAGAGGCGGCCCCGCCCCCATCCAGCATGGGGCGTGGCGAGCTTTACGGGACTGGGATTTCAGCGACTCAGTTCGAGACAACGCGCCGCCGGAACAACGTATTTCGAGTCCGGCGGCGCATCCTTTTGACTCGCGCCAACTCGTGCTCCACCGCACGCGTGATTGCGCTGGCGGACATCGAACCAAGCCATAGCGTGCTGAAGAGATTGGCGTGCTGAAGAGTTTGGCGTGCCGAGGAACCTCGAAGCAAAGCTACCTTCAACACCGTGCCGCACGCGGCCCTCCAGTCATGCGAACCGACGAGGCGACCTGCCCGTCCGTAGTAGTACGGTGGCGCCGAATCGCTAAATGACTATCTTCGCAACAACCAGCGACGCGTTGCGAGTGCCGCCTCCTGGCGGCTTCTCTTTTGTTAAGCTTTTCATCGCATTGTGGCTGCGAGTCGTTGCCTAGGACGGGCTATGAAAGACCGAGAACTGGAAAAGATGAAGCTTGATGATCTCTGGGATCTGCACCAGAGAATCATCGACGTTCTCGATCGAAAACTCGAGAACGAAAAGCGCAAGCTTCAAGACCAGCTTGACGAGCTTGGCCGCAAGTTCGGCGGATCTCCCAAAGACATCCCGCAGCGCCGGCCCTACCCCAAGGTCGAACCGAAGTATCGAAATCCGAATGATCCTTCGGAGACGTGGTCAGGCCGGGGCAAGACCCCGCGCTGGATGACCGAAATGATCGCGGGCGGAAGAAGCCTCGACGAATTCAGGATCCAATAGTCCAGTGACGACTCATTAACCCGCTCCCAAAAGACCGCCTTCGGGCGGTCTTTTGCTGGATCGCAGGAACGAAATTCCGACCCGCTATTTAACGTTCCGGCCGTGCCGCCGATCATCGGCGAGAGTCGCGCAACTTCAGGCGCAAACCCGGCTATCGGTGAACGGGTGGCGATTGAAGTATCTGTTGGTGAAGGCGGGCTATTTGACCGCGATTGGCGTCGCCATGCTCGGGTGGCTCTGGTTTATCGGGTGGCTTGCGATGCGTGCGATCTGACGGCCAGCTATGCTTTGCAACAAGCATTCTAGGGTCAGCCACGATGGCCGAATTCAATCAGCGAGGCTTGCGATGATGAAATCAACGATTTTGCCCGGTGCGATTGCCTTCTCGTTTTTATTGCTGTTCGCTTCTGCCGGACCGGCGGCAGCGCAGCACGTCATTAGCAATCCGGGCTGGTGCGCGCAGTTCTATCCGAACGCAAATTGCCAGAACTACGGACGCGGAAATCCCTACACGAGCTATGGTTGGCAGCGAGGACATCGTCATCACTGGAACCATCGGTATCATCGCCGCCACTGGCGCTGATGCCGGCGGAAGCCCCTCTCACCGACTCCACGATGTGGATCAGTCGCGCGCGGGCCGGTTTAACCAGGCGATTGGACGACGCTTCCGGTGGCTTGCGGCGGGTTGCAGGCAACTTGCGGCAAGGCCAGGGTGAAGGCATCGACCAGCCGGCGCCGCCAGGGCTGCGACAACATCGATAGCTTGCCTTCGAGCAGCGCGGCTTTTTCCCGGGCATCTGAACTGTCGGAAGTGGCCTTAAGCAGTTCAGCCAACAGCTTGTTGGTACGTTCGCATTCACGCTCGAAATCGGCGCGATGGCCGCTGGCGATGGCCTTCGCCTCGACCAGCTCGGCCTGCAAGGACTCGATTTTCTGCTTCAGCGCGGCGATCACCTGCTGACCGGCCGGAACCTGCGGCGCACGCGCAATCGGCGAATGACTGATTTCGGTAAGATCGACCTGGACCAGCGTCTTGCCGTCGTTGGACCGCGAGCGCGGCCATCGATGTCGCTTCACCAGGGCACGGGCGGCTTCCGGGGAAATCGTGAGTCGTTCGCCCAGTTGGGCATATGTCAGCATCTCGACGGGCATGGTATTCGCTCCCGCTATCCCGGACGATAACCACCCGGACGCAGGTCCAACCTACCGATTCATGGTTAAGCGTTGGTTTACCGGAAGGCGCAGGGGCAGCGCGCCTAGGCGTGGAACACCGAGACGCAGAATAGCCTCCTGCCGGCATTTCTCGGCAAGGGTCCGCATTCAACTACAACCGCACTACCCTCTGCGACGGCGCATCCCGGACAGGTCGAGGCCCCAGAAAGCAATGACAATCAGGGCGCATGTGCTTACGCCCAGCAACAATACGATGGCTTCCAGCATGCTCGAATCACTCCGCTGGTGTTGCCGGAGCATGCGCGCTCGCCGCGAAATTGTCATCATTCTGTAAAGGCCCGCATGCCAACGAAACCATT
>DATAIA010000650.1:0-4065 GCA_036262895.1 Xanthobacteraceae bacterium | reverse complement strand
ACGGGCGTGAAGAAGGCGCTCGGCGCCTACGACAGCTTCCCGATGACGCTCACCTTCGAGCGCGCCGGAAAACTCGAGGTGGAAGTGATGGTGGAGGAGAAATCGGTTCTCGAGCCCGTGAAGCCCTAAGCTCTTGAAGGCGAGTGCTGGCGGCTTCTCGCTGTGCTGAACCCATTGAGCAAGTCTGCTGTTGGTCCCAGAGCTGACGAAGCGACGCTGCCCTACTGAAGGCAGCTCATGACCCGCAGCTGTCTATCAGCGATGTCCGCTCTTCGGCCGCTCGTAGGAGCAAAGCGGAAGCGTTTTGCTGAGTCTCATTTTGTCGATGGTGACGACCGGCAGCGGACATCCGCCTCGGGGCGAGTGCCGACTTCTTATTACCCCACGCGAGATCGAACTCGGCTAACTACAAGTCCGTGCACTGAGAGCCCAACCGGTTAATTTGCCAGGCACTCTTTACTCAGTCGCAGGGTCACAACAACGCCCTCGGGCGACCAGTCATACGCAATGGCACCGCCCAGTTGAGCTGCCATACTCCGCTGCACCAATTTGCTTCCGAAGCCATCGATCTTCGTAGGAGCGACAACTGGCGGGCCGCCCCGTTCGGTCCAGGAGATAATGACGTCGTCGCCATTGGCGTTGCACGATACGTCAACTGTGCCACTTACCGTCGACAGCGCTCCATATTTGGCAGAGTTAGTCGCCAGTTCGTGGACCACCAAGGCCAAAGTTGTGCTTGAGGCCTCGCCGACATTCATCTTCGGCACAGAGACGCGGATCCGAACACTCGCTAGCTTTTCATCGTATGGCGCCAACAAAACCGAGATGAGGTCCCCCAAAAGCGCTCCTTCGCGCGCGCGTCCCGGCCCTGGGCGCACAAGCTCCTGAGCCCTTCCGAGGGCCATGAGGCGATTGGTCAATTCGTGCGCCATCTCCTCTTTCGTTGTCGTCGAGCGCGACGTGATTTGGGTAAGCGCCGTGGCGATCTGAAGAAGATTCTTCACCCGGTGGCTCATTTCGCCCGCCAGTAGCGCACTAGCCTCCTCAGCTTGCTTGCGCTGCGTGACATCGAGGAAAATGCCAAACATGAGGCGGCCAGATATGTCTGCGTCGTCGCCCTTGCCCCGCGCGGAGATCCACCGAATGTCATCGCCGCTGAGAATTCGGAAATCTATTTCGTATGAACCGACGATCGCTCGCGTGGCGGCGAATGCAGATCGAACTCTTTCCAGATCTGCAGGATGGATATTCGCGGAGAGTATTTCGAAGGTGATGTCCTCCTCTGCCTTCGACACTTCCCAAAGATCATAGGCGCGTTCGTCCATCGTGATCGCGTCCGTGTCGACATTCCACGACCACAGAGCTACGCCGGCAGCATCCGTAGCTGCGCGAAGGTGCTGTTCGCGCCAAATAGGCATCGTTTTTTCGGCAGAGGACATATTGTGGCTGCGGTTTTGTTATCGGCCAATCCGAGCCTTGGCGGATGCCGCGACGGCCACGCTACCACAGCCCGCCGTCGGCGTCCTCGGTTGGCCATGAGAATTGCAGCTGGGTGCAACTTCTCACGTCCAAGGTGACTGCGGGCAGATTTTCGCATACGGATCAGTGATCCGCCCTTGGAAACGCCAAAACATAGCCCGTCATGGATAGCTTGCGAGACCGACAAGCCACTCGACGAATGAGTGCCAAGTCGCTGTCGTGCTCAGCGGGATCTGCACAAGCTTGAGCGCGACGAGCGCCGGCCCGCCGATCAGATAACCGCATGCCGGCGGCCGGTGCGCCGCCCGGTCGTCCCTCCAGGGGGCAGAGGAATTGCTTTGTTTCTCTCCGCGGCTTCTGCCTTGAGCGCGTTTTAAGACCGCGTCGGCAAATCCGAAGTGGAGGTGGATGGCTCAGAAACTAAGCTTTAGTCCTCATCCGTAACTATCGTGATAATCACCGTTGCGTCGCAGCCGCCGGCCAAAACATCAACACCAAGATGATTGGCACCATGATGGGGAGCACCAGCCATGCTGTAATTCGATAGCCATTGCGGGACTCCTCGAGCTAACTCATCATTCTCGATAATAAGTGCCCCTGGTCCCGCGGGGCGATCTTGTGGCCCCCTTCAAAAAGCAAGATTTTCCCGCAGCGGCGCTTATCTTATTTGAGCTCGGCGGATTTTGGCGCGATCAACAACGTGTAGCACGCGTCAGCCAAGCTTGAGCTCGGATAGGATTCACCTGGTAGTGTCACGAACTCCTTGGGAAATTCGTCCCGGCGCTTCCACGAGTCGACTTTCGAAAGTGCGACTTTCTTCGCCTCGGCGTCAGGCAGCGCTCGAAATTTGTCCGCACATACCGGCGCCAGGACCGCTATGACCGCCAGCTCTGACCGCTCATTTGCCATCTTGTCAGCGGTGCTGCCGAGCGACCAGCCGCCCCACAAAAAGCCGACAAGATCGTGGCGACGGCACCGACGGCTGCTCCTTGGAGCAGACGCTTCAAGGACTCGCCCTGCAGAATTGAAGGTACTTCCATGGCATTTCCTTTCGCCCGACGTGTTTCGGAGCGATTTCACCAAAACCCGGGTGGGTCCCGGTGCATCAAGTTGAATTGAAGGTGCACGCTTTGAGCGGCGTGCCGATCGTGGCGGGTCTACGCCGCCTTGCGACCCGGAAGCTGAGCAATATTGCTCACTCCGGTGGGGCTAAGCATTATTTAGGCTGAGCGCATCGCTTGCGCCGCCATCACAGCCTGATCGCGCAGTCTCGCGGTATCGATCATTCCAATCCGGGCAAGACCCATGATGCGCGTGGCGACAACGCTCCGCTCGATGAGCGTGTTCGGAGCCGTGACGTCCAAGGCGGTGCACGCCTGGTCGAACGCTTCCGACATAGCGTGCACTGCTTCCGGCTCAAAAGCCGCGTTATCTTCAAGGTAACCGCGGATTGGCATGACTCACTCCCGTTTATCAGGCGGGAGCACGACCGAGTCTCTCGGCCACCGGCGCGCCTTGGACCACTGCCGATGATTATAGGAATATGGGTACGGTCGACCCAATAGTCGAGTGGACTCCCACATCGGAGGTGACGGGAGTTACTGACCGCTGGAGTCACGGAACGCACCTCCCTGCGGCGCGTTGGCCAGTATGACAAAAGCTCCCAAGAGGAAAGCCAGGGCACCCTCCAAGCGCTGGAAGGCGCCAAACAGACGGGCGGCGGCAAGAGCCCGGGAGTCTATCCTCCCGCTCTCCGTCCCCAAGGTCCTTGCGGAGAAGCCTTCGACGAAGGTGTCCCTGGCTTTTTGGCCGCTCGAAGTTATGAAGTGGTGGATGCCGCGGGCCACGCGATCCTGAGCTAATTTAGCGGCGACGCGCCAAGGATTTGGCCGCCGCCCCCTTCGCATCGATGGACGGCGCTCAAATATTGACGCAACCGCAAGGGAGACTCGGCGGGAAGCGCGCTTCTGCCAGAAATGCCATTCATGTTCAGCGCAAAACAATAGCGCGGCGGGCAGACGAATATTGCTGATGCGCGACCAGGTAGGTCCCGAAGAATCGGGGGTGGCCTTCACGCTGCAGCGTCTGGCCGTCGTGCTCACAGAGAAGCTACGGCCCGAGTGGCCTACCTTGAAAGTGTGCTCTTTTGCTCAGACGCGGCGCCGCAAATAATTGCACTATAAAAAGGATGTCGCAACATCCGAACTACGCCCTCCCGCCTCTACCGTTCAATCGCCGACGCTGTCCCAGTTGCGGCTCTTATCGCATGAGACTTCTCCGGATCGAATCCGAGTCGCCGGAGCATGAGCTGAGCAGTTTGGAATGCCCTTCCTGCGCGCATGTTGAGAGGACCATTATTCGGTTTGGGGTAAACAGCTAGCCGCTTGCTGCTGGTGCTTATTTTTCGACTGCATACTCTTTGATCGCGGGTCCTGACCGCCGCTGGTAGGCGTTTGCCACACGTTCATTAGCGAAGTGTGCAATCTGGCTCAGATTCGGAAGTCACGGGGGGCCAAGACTGGCCCTGAGGTGCCGCGCTTTCCCCATCTGCGGAGCACCTCAAATTGGACTGGGTCGGAATTGCTC
>DATAIA010000649.1:0-4082 GCA_036262895.1 Xanthobacteraceae bacterium | reverse complement strand
AGCCGACCAAAGCTAGACGACGGGCAGTAGAGCTTGGCGGATTGCTGTCGGCGAACGCGGCCAAATTGGCTCGTGAGCAGCTGACGTTGATCCGGATCTTCGATGAACTGCGCGGCCGGGGCTACGACAGCGGTTACGATGCGGTGTGGCGTTACGGGGGCTTCGGAGCAAAGGAACGCGGGCAATCGATCGCAGCCGCTTATGTCCCGCTAAGCTTTCCCCCTGGCGAAACCTACCAGTTCGACTGGAGCCACGAGGTGGTCTGCTGAGCGGCACCGCGGTATGGTGAAGGCCGCCCATGTTCGGCTGTGTCACAGCCGCATGCTCTTTGTGCGGGCCTATCCGCGGCATGCGAAGGAGATGGTGCGTTTGCCCTGTTTAAAAGCACTTGCACCCGCGGCATCTACGACGACATGAAGACTGTCGTAGCGACGATCTTCGTCGGTAAAGGCGTCTCTACAATCGCCGCTTCCTGCAGATGCGCAGCCACTATCTGGTCGATCCGGTCGCTTGCACGCCAGCCGTCGAACTGGGAGACGGGGCAGGTCGAGAACCAGGTCGACTCGTCCGAGAGCGCTTTTTCGCCGCCTGCTACGGCTTAAAAACCAAACGCCTGGCTGCTCGACAAATGGTCCGCATTTTGGAAGCTAGCTAAGGATCAGGCACGAAAAGAAGACCCCACCGGGTCAGAACCTTTTTGCTCGCAGCAAAGAATGATGTACCACTGTGCAGCTTGCCGTGATTTTCTCGATTATAACTATTGCGGCGAAAAAATTCCCAAGCAAAATCGGCAGCTTCGGCGTCCTGCATTTTTGCATAAGCATTCGGCGATCGCCAATCAGACTCGGACATTGTGCCAATTCCTCGTGCATTGTTTCGCGGTACAGGCGACCTAAGTGCATCGAGTTTGAACGTTTTGCGGTGCTCGACGGTGACCCCTCTGGAGTGAAGGGCTAGATGCATCTCCGCGCAGCTACCAAATCGGGTAGGCTGCCGGCATCGCTAGCGGCGCCGAAAGCAGGAAAGTTTAGACGCACCCATCTCTCTTACCGTACCTGCCCGGTGGGGGCCGCATCGCGAAATGCGGCATCCTGTTGAGAACTGTCCAACAGTGATAGGCGAGTGCCCAAGTCGAACGGCTTGAGGTGTTGGACACGGGCCGGTGGCGACGCTGGTCCAGGATGAGAAGCTAAAGATCGTTCACGATAGCTTACAGGCGCCGCGTCAGACCGCGGCGACGGCCCGTCGATATAGCGTTTCGCGCTCGATACTGCTGCGATGCAACGGTCTTTTCGTCCCGAGCCGAAGGATGCTGCCCATCAAACGGGCTTCGTTGCTGGCGATGATGTCGCAGAATCGGGTCGGGTCGGGTCGGGCCGTCCGGCGGCGGCGCGATCGAGATCGAGCAGGGATGCGGAACACGGGCACGGTCGACGCGACGACGCTGAAGGCCGTCGTGGCGACGCTGGCAAATGGACGGCTGCAGTGATCCCAATCCGCCCGCCGTACGGGTGTGAATTGCGACCGGCCACACCGATATGCGCCGCGGCATGAACTCGCTGGGCTTGCCGGTGCAGGGAGCCGTCAAGCGACGGCGAAGTCCGTAGAGTTACGGGGGAGCTATCGGTCTAGCCAGTGCTTTACAGTCGGGAAAAGTAGGCATACCTTTTTCGATTATTGATATTCTTTCATTTTGAAGAGGGGGGATCGATGAAGCGTCGCAAAGTCTCGCCTGTCGCATTCGGTGTAGCAATTGCCGCCTTGGCCTGCGCCGATGCAGTGGCGAACCCAATCACGATAACCGACCCTTACCTTCAATGGTTCAATCTGGGCCCGAATAATCTGTCGTTCGGGAGCGGCCAGTTTGCGCGCTATGGCGCAACGAGTGTCACACCAAACGGTCCCGCCGGGGGAACCACCGGAACGGCACAAACCATAAATACGACAACCGGCGTTATTACCAATCTGAACAGTTTGGTCGGCACTACGAGCCCCGCAGTGCCGAATTTCTTCGAGGGCCGTCTCGGCGTTTGTACGTCGTGCGCGGCAAACTCAATCAATAATGCCGCCAACATGACGAACCCCTTCGTCGTGACTTATAAAAATGGGGCGGACACCGCTACGACGAGCATGTCGCTAGCGGGTAGTCTCATGCCGTTTGTTCAAAGCGTCACCCTCTCCGGCACTCCTCAAGCGCCTGTATTCAGTTGGACGCCGCCTCCTAATACGACTGTCGAAGGTTATCGCATCAACATCTATCAAAACAATCTGGAGACGTTCAATAGCTCGGGCCAGGTCGTCAATACTGGACAGGTGACGTCAAAGAATCTCGGGCCTGGCGTTACGTCCTATACCGTTCAAGCATCCGATTTCATCAATGGCGTTGCGCTTAATACCAATACGCAATACACCATCGAAATCAGCGCTCTTCAGACGCGGAACGGCTCTACGACCGCGCTTAACAACGGCAACGTCAGTTCGATTTCGCGCGTCTACTCAAATTTCCAGATCCTGCCGCAAAATACCGGTCCCGTAATCCTTCCCACCACCACGGTGCAAAATGGTCAGGTAACTTATGGCTTCAACGTCGCAGTGGCGCCCGGCGTGACCTACAATATCGATCCCAATATAGCGACTGGGTACATTTATCAGATCGGCGCAGGCAATCCGAACTTTGCCAGCGTGATGTTGCCCAACATAGGCAATTCGGTGCCTTACAGCCTATATCTTTGGAATGGCACCGCATGGATGTTCGACACGCTCCTCGCAGCGAACACGCTGTTTGATTTCGGTGCCTTGGGAGTTGATCGCTTCGAAGTGCTTGGCATTGACCCGAGTCTTGGTCTCGATCCCAATAACCCCGTCGCATTTGTGACCTCGCTGACCTTCACCGGCCAGGGAGACTTCACCGGCACCATGACGCCCATTACGATTGAGGTTGCGGTGCCCGAACCTTCTACTTGGGCAATGATGCTGCTCGGCTTTGCTGGCGTGGGCTTCATGACCTATCGCCGGCGCAAGCAGACATCCGCCCTTATCGCAACCTGATTTATTCAGCCCCGATCAGAACCACAGAGACCGCCTTCGGGCGGTCTTTTGTTGTGCACATTGCGTTGACGCCGCTGGAAGGTGCAATGGGTCATTGCCAGCCTCTTCGCCTCTTCGTGTGTTCAGCCGTACCCTGTCGTCTCCGACCCTGATCGCGCTGTCGTGCAGCGCAGCCGGGCTGTCGAAGTGGCTTCCCGTGAAATGGCACCGAGGGACGTTCATACAGCGCGACGCATTCTGGCGCAGAACGTGCGTCGCGTGCGGCTTGCGCAAGATTTGAGTCAGGAGAGTTTTGCGCACGCTGCTCAGCCGAGGTGAAGCATCGAATTAGGAACTTCAAGGGGATAGGGAGGTCCTAGGCCTCCGCAAAAGCGAGTCGTCTATGTACGCTCACTACTTTCCTGTAACCCGATATCATCCGGTTGTAACGCCATGGCATATGTGAGAGCAAGGGGTCTCGCAGAACGGTTTATCAATCCCAAGCCTGGTCGCATCCGGTATCAATGACGCATGGCACAGAGGCGTTTGTCATCAGATTGCCCTGGCTAATGCAGGCATCATGTTCGCTGAAAAGACCGCCGAGGTCGGCGCAATTCCGGATGTGTTTCCGCGAATAATTCAAACCGGGTCCGCACGACACCTTGGAGGAGGACAAATGTACGGACCCGGCTGCCGGGTGCGTATGGTCACCCGACCAACAATCAATCAAGGCTTGGTTAATTCGTTCCTGGGCGATGCCGCGCGAAGAAAAACGAGCCGCCTGGTCCCACAGGCGGCTCAGAGGTTTGGTCTGTGTACTGGTTTCAGTACAGGCCCGCGCGTACCGCCGTTACCTTGTTTGCGGCCATGCGGATGCACCGTAATCGCTGCAAAGGTGATTTGGCTGTGACTGGGAATACACATCGCTCGTGAAATGCGCTGATGCGCAGCGTGGATACGTTTCCAAGTGCTGAGCGAACTCCACGGAGGGTGCTTGCGTGCTGTTCTTAAAAAGGGTTTGCAGCCTGCAACCCGACTAGCCCCCCGGCTAGCAG
>DATAIA010000648.1:0-16728 GCA_036262895.1 Xanthobacteraceae bacterium | reverse complement strand
GTCGCCATGGTCGCGGCGTCTGCCGCGCTCACACTCTCCGGCGTACCGTTCATGGGCCCGATCGGCGCGGCGCGCGTCGGCTTCATCAATAACGAGTTCGTGCTCAACCCGCAGCTCGAAGAAATGAACGACACGCAGCTTGATCTGGTCGTCGCCGGAACAAACGATGCCGTGCTGATGGTCGAGTCGGAAGCCAAGGAACTCAGCGAAGAAATCATGCTGGGTGCGGTGATGTTCGGTCACAAGCATTTCCAGCCGGTGATCGACGCGGTCATCAAGCTTGCGGAAAAGGCGGCGAAGGCGCCGCGCGATTTCGTGCTTCCCGATGAGTCGGCACTTGAGAAAGAGATTCTGGCTCTCATTGAAAAGGACCTGCGCGCCGCTTACGCAATTCCGTCCAAACAGGAACGGCATTCTGCGGTTGTCGCGGCTAAGGCCAAGGTGATGGCGCACTTCGTTCCCGAAGGTGTCGAAAATCCGAAATATGACAAACTGCGCGTTGCCGGCGCTTTCAAAGAGCTCGAAGGCAAGATTGTCCGCTGGAATATTCTCGATACGGGCCGGCGGATCGACGGCCGCGACGTGAAGACCGTGCGTCCGATCGTCTCGGAAGTCGGCATTCTGCCGCGCGCTCACGGGTCCGCGCTGTTCACACGCGGCGAGACCCAGGCGCTCGTTGTTGCGACGCTTGGAACCGGCGAAGATGAGCAGTTCATTGATGCGCTGCATGGTACCTACAAAGAAAACTTCCTGCTGCATTACAACTTTCCGCCGTTCTCCGTTGGCGAGACCGGCCGCATGGGCAGCCCCGGCCGGCGCGAAATCGGTCACGGCAAGCTTGCCTGGCGCGCAATCCGCCCGATGCTGCCGCTCAAGCACGAGTTCCCCTACACGATCCGCGTCGTCTCGGAGATCACCGAATCGAACGGTTCCTCGTCGATGGCAACCGTTTGCGGTACGTCGCTGGCGCTGATGGATGCCGGCGTGCCGATCCGCCGGCCAACTGCCGGCATCGCCATGGGCCTCATTCTGGAAGACAAGCGCTTTGCGGTGCTCTCTGACATCCTTGGCGACGAAGATCATCTCGGCGACATGGACTTCAAGGTGGCGGGTACGGAAAACGGCGTCACCTCGCTGCAGATGGACATCAAAATCGCCGGGATCACCGAAGAGATCATGCGGGTTGCGCTGACCCAAGCCAAGGATGGGCGCCTGCACATTCTGAGTGAAATGAGCAACGCGCTCACGTCCGCTCGCGCCGAGCTCGGCGAGCACGCCCCACGCATCGAAGTGATCAACATTCCGGTCGACAAAATCCGCGAAGTGATCGGATCAGGCGGCAAGGTGATCCGTGAAATCGTCGAGAAGACCGGCGCCAAGGTCGACATTTCCGATGACGGCACGATCAAGATCGCGTCCGCGAACGGAGAATCGATCCGGGCCGCAATCAACTGGATCAAATCGATCGCCAGCGATCCGGAAGTCGGCCAGATCTATGACGGCACCGTCGTAAAGGCCGTCGACTTCGGCGCGTTCGTGAACTTCTTCGGCTCGAAGGATGGCCTTGTGCACATCAGTCAGCTCGCGACGCAGCGCGTGCAAAAGGTAAGCGATGTCGTCAAGGAAGGCGACAAGGTGAAGGTGAAACTGCTCGGCTTCGACGATCGCGGCAAAATCCGATTGTCCATGAAGGTCGTTGATCAGCAGACCGGCGAAGATCTTGAAGCGAAGCAGAAGGCGGAAGCCGCACAAGCCGGCGCCGGCGAATAACACTGCTTCCAACCAGGCGTTAAAGGGCGGCCGTAATGGCCGCCCTTTTTTTTGACCCGAGCTGACAATGGGCAGTTACAGAACAAACACAATGCCGCTCATGTCAGCGCAAGCAAGGCTCCCAGAACAAATAAGCCTGATGTCGGCATTGTCGGGCCTGCGGTTTTTTGCAACATTCATTCTCCCCTGTCTGTAGCCGGAGGCTCTTTTGTCTGGAGTGCGTCCGATCGAGAACATGCAATGAGCCGGCCCATCCAGATTCGCATGGGCGGTTATGGTCCGGCGACAACATCCTTCAGTCGCGCGTTGAAGCCCATCGGCGACCGGCTCTGTGCTGCTTTCGGCGACGAGATTGACGTCAAGTATGTCTGGAACATCATGGACCTCGGCTATCGCGCCGAGGATATTCTTTGGCTGGTCGAGCACGGACTTTTGACGCTCGGCTATCAATCAAGCAGCTATCTCACCGATCGTGTGCCCGAACTTGGGATTGTTGACCTACCGTTCATGTTTACGACGAACGCGCAGGCCCGCGCGGCGATCGATGGCGAGCTCGGCCAGATCCTCGCGCGCCATATCGAGGCGCGCGTGAACTATCGCATTCTCGGCTGGTTCGAGAACGGATTCCGTCACGTTTCAAATCGGCTGCGGCCGATCGCGACGCCCGCCGACATGAGCGGCATACGCATTCGCGTTCTGCCGAGCAAAGTTCAGGCAAAGACGTTCGAGCTGCTGGGCGCCGTTCCGCTCCAATGGGATCTCACGGAGGCCATCGCGGCGATCAAAGCCGCCACAATCGACGCGCAGGAAAACCCGTTCGCGAATACGGTCACCTACGGCGTGCACGCATTTCATCGCTATCATACGGTCACCAATCACTTCTATATTTCGCGCCCGATTTTCCTGCATCGCGATACGTTCGAGGCGTGGCCGGAACGCCTGCAGAAAGCCATGCAGGAGGCCGTACGTGAGGCCGTATCGTTCCAGCGAGAACTCGCCGACATCGAGGACAAGACGGCAAGGGCTGCAATTGTTGAGCAAGGCTGCGAGCTCTATGAGCTCACATCGGATCAGCATCAGGCCTTTGCCGACGCAGTGCAGCCGATCTATAGCGATGCGCGCGAGATTTATCCGCGAAATCTGATCGATCTCATGCCAAGACAATTATAGTGTTGTTCCCTGTGAGTACCTGGTCGGAGGAAACGTCAAAATGAAAAAATTGCTGCTCGCAATTGCATGCGCCGCAATGCTCGGAGGCGGCACAGGTGCCGCGGCGGACAATTATCCATCGCGCCCTATTACGATGGTTGTCCCGCTCGGCGTCGGCGGATCGACCGACGTGATTGCACGAATTGTCGCCGAAGGCATGCGTCCAACACTTGGTCAGCCGGTTATCGTTGAGAACACGACGGGCGCCGGCGGCACCATTGGCGTTGGGCGCGTCGCGCGCGCCAACCCGGACGGCTATACGATCGGCATCGGACAGTGGGGCACGAATGTCGCAAGCGGCGCGATTTATCCGCTGCAATACGATCTGATCAAGGATTTCGAACCGGTCGCGTTGATCTCGACACAACCGTTTCTGATTGTTGCGAAAAAATCAGCGCCAGCCAATAATCTGCAAGAATTGATTGCCTGGCTCAAAGCCAATTCCAGCAAGATCGCGCAAGGCAATTCGGGAATCGGCACACCGAGCCACGTCGCAGGATTAATGTTTCAGAATGCGATCGGCGCGCATTTCACCATGGTGCCCTACCGCGGCGCCGGCAATTCGCTAGGAGACCTGATCGGCGAGCAAATCGATGTGATGCTCGATACCCCGGCACTTTCGTTGCCGCAAATACGTGGCGGCACGATCAAAGTTTACGCGGTCACGGCGAAGACGCGCTTGGCAATTGCTCCGGAAATTCCGACCACCGATGAAGCGGGTCTTCCCGGATTTTATTTTACCTTCTGGCACGCCATTTGGGTTCCCAAGGGCACGCCGAAGGAGATCGTGACCAAGCTCAACGAAGCGGTGGTGAATGCACTCGCCGACCCCAAGACAAGGCAACGGCTGACCGATCTCGCGCAGGAAATTTTCCCTCGCGACCAACAAACGCCGGACGCGCTTGGCGCTTTTCACAAAGCTGAAATCGACAAATGGTGGCCGATCATCAAGGCCGCCGACATCAAAATACAATGACATCGACGCGGTGCATCCGCAGTTAGGGCCTGACTGGGAGAGAGTTGGACGGCTGTTTCGCTCAACTGCAGACAGGCCCTAATCAAGGCCAAAGTGCCGCCGCGCCGTCAAACATTCATCATCGCCCGGCAGGCAAGCCCTGCAAACGTCGGGACGCACTTCGTAAATCATGCAGGATGTCGAGACCCCGACAATGCCCGCAAGGGCCGAGCACCGGTTGTCTTCGCAGCGCATGCGGCCTTCTCCGGCATCAACAAATGCCGGAGGTATCCGATCAAGGGCCGCATCATCTTCCAGCGAAAATCGCGGCCACTCAGCCGAGAATGAGCAACATGCGCCGCAAGCCTGGCAATCCAAAATGGATTTGCCGTCGAGTGGATTTGCGGGATCATTTGCAGCTGGCATTTGGTTGCTGAGCTTGTGATGGTTGGCGATCAGAGGGATAGGAATCCCAAGATCCATTTTGGATGATCGGTCGTGAGTTTGAAGTGTACCTTTGGCATGGCAGCCGGTCGTTAACAATCCGCTTGCACGAGAGCCCCGCGAACAGGAAGGATTCGCCTCCGACGTACCATTACGTATACTGGAAACAATGAAAAAAATCGGGAGGACACCAGATGCATTCGACGACCCTGTGGCTCACATCATTATCGGCTGCCGCCGGCATCGGCTGGTTTGCAGCAAGCACGAGCGCGCCGGCTGTCAGCAAGGAGCCGCGCTTCCCGCAACTGACGATGGACCAGCTTAACGACCAGCAGCGCCCGCTCGGCGAAAAGATCATGAAGATTTCGAGCGTCGGACTGGCCGGTCCTTATAACCCGATGTTGCGCAGCCCGGTTTTTGCGCAACGCATGTACGATCTGCTCGATTATCTGCGGTGGCATACATCGGTGCCGACCAAGCTCAACGAGTTTGCAATCCTCATTGTCGGACGGCTGTGGCGCTCGCAAGTTGAGTGGTATGCGCATGCGCCCTTGGCCATCAAAGCTGGTCTCTCGGAAAAGATCGTCGCTGACCTGAAGGCAAACAAACGGCCGGAAGGCATGTCAGCCGAAGAAGCAGCCGTGTATGACTTCTGCATGGAGATCACAAATAAACACGCCGTTTCGGACGAAACATTCCAGCGCGTGAAGTCCTTGCTTGGCGAGCAACAGGTAGTCGATCTCACCGCCGTTACCGGCACGTATGTAACGGTCGCGATGATCCTGAGCGTTGCGGAAGAAGGCGTGCCGCCTGGCAAAGAGCCGCCGTTCAAGCCGGGCGAACCGTGAATTCGGACCGATACACGTCCATTTCTAAATTTGGAGAGTAAAGTGACGACGATGTTTTTTCAGCGTGCATACTTGGCCTTACGCAGTTCTGTGCTTGCTGCCTTGGCGTTTCTGCTCATCCAGCCTGCGATGGCGCAAACGCCGGGGGATTCCTATCCGCAACGGCAGATCAAAATTATCGTGCCGTTCCCACCGGGCGGTTCGACCGACACGTTGGCCCGAGTTCTTGCGCAAAACATGCAGGACGATTGGGGACAAACCGTTATTGTTGAAAATCGCCCCGGTGCGAGCACGATCGTAGGATCGCAGGCCGCTGCCAAAGCCGAACCCGATGGCTATACGCTGATAGTTGTCGTCGGCAATCACGCCACCAATCCGGCGCTACACTCCAAGCTTCCCTATGACACATTGAAGGATTTCGAGCCGATCAGCTATCTCGGCCATGTGCCCATTGTGGTCTATGCGAACCCAGCCTTCCCCGCAGCCAACCTGAAAGATCTGGTAGCAATTACGAAAAAGCAGCCGGTCAACTTTGGCTCGGCGGGCCTTGGCAGCACGACTCATCTTGCCGCGGAATCGTTCAAGATCGAGGCCAATATCGACATGAGCCACATCGTCTATCGCGGCGGTACGCCGGCGATGACGGACGCGATTGCGGGCCAGATTCCGATGACCTGGGCCACCGTCGGGCAGGCGTTGCAGCAATATCGCGCCGGCCAATTAAAGCCGCTCGGAATTGCTTGGCCAACCCGTTATGCCGCGGTTCCGGAGATTCCAACCTTTAAGGAGCAAGGTTTTGATGTTGTCGGAAGCGAGTGGTACGCGCTGCTCGCGCCGGCCGGCACACCCAAACCAATCATTGCCAAGCTCAATGCCGAGGTGCGCAAGATCACGGCGCGCAAGGATCTGGGCGACAAGCTCCAAGCCGTTGAGCTTTCAAGCTCGAGCCCCGAGGAATTGCAGACATTCATCAAAAATGAAATCGACAAGTGGACGCCACTGATCAACAAGCTCGGGCTGAAGGCTGATTGAGAATTGCGCCAAAAGAAATTACTGCGCGGCGTCGCCGTCGCGCAGTTCCGCCGCCCGCTCCGCCTCATCGATGGTTTTAAGCGCGCCGGGCTGCGGCATGCACGTGATATTGTAGCCGGAATCGACGTAGTGGATCTCGCCGGTCACGCCGCTTGAAAGATCCGACAACAAATAAAGCGCCGAACCTCCGACTTCATCGTTGGTCACGGTGCGGCGCAATGGTGCGTGACGCTGCTGAAAATTGAACATCAAGCGCGCATCGGCGATGCCCGCACCCGCAAGCGTCCGGACGGGTCCGGCTGAAATCGCGTTGACGCGAATGCCGGCAGGCCCGAAGTCGGCTGCGAGATACCGCACCGACGCTTCAAGTGCCGCTTTGGCAACGCCCATCACATTGTAATTCGGCATCACCCGGATCGAGCCGCCATAGGTGAGCGTCACCATCGATCCGCCCGACGGCATCATGGCCGCGGCGCGCTTGGCCACTTCGGTGAACGAAAAACAGGAAATCACCATCGTGCGCGAGAAATTCTCCCGCGTTGTGTCGGCATAGCGGCCCTTGAGTTCGTTCTTATCGGAGAACGCAATGGCGTGGACCAGGAAATCGAGCGAGCCCCAGCTTTTCTCAAGCGCGGCAAAAACCGCATCGACAGAAGCAATATCTTCGGCATCGCAGGGAAGCACAATCGATGACCCCACCGATTCAGCAAGCGGCTTCACGCGTTTGCCGAGCGCCTCGCCTTGATAGGTAAAGGCAAGGCTCGCGCCATTCTGAGAAAGCGCTTTGGCAATGCCCCAAGCGATCGAATGATCGTTGGCGACACCCATGATCAGCCCGCGTTTGCCCTGCATCATCTGCGTCATGCAGCGATCCTCACCAATCTGATCGAAGAAGGAAGAGTGCTAGTGCCGCCGATTTGAAGTTCCTACACCGGTTGCGGCAAACTCGTTTTAGGAACTTCAAATCGAAAGCGGCACTATTATCATAGACTTGCTAGTGCCCTTTTGTTTTGGGAGTTCGCGTAAGGGAGTGCCGCAGCGTATCACGAACTTCGAAAACAGGGCACTAGATCGCCGACGGCGGGCATCAGGCATCGAGATGTTTGAGGACGATTGACGCGTTGGTGCCGCCAAACCCGAACGAGTTTGAAAGCACACAGCCAAGCTTCACATCATCGCGGCGCTGGCGGACGATCGGCATGTCGGCGAAGGCAGGATCGAGATTTTCGATATTGGCACTTTCGCAGATGAAGCCGTTATTCATCATCAGCAGCGAATAGATCGCTTCCTGCACGCCCGCAGCACCCAGCGAATGGCCCGTCAGCGATTTGGTGGCGGCGATTGGCGGCACCTTGGCGCCAAACACCTCGCGGATGGCTTCGATTTCCTTGATGTCGCCAATGGGGGTCGCCGTCGCGTGCGGATTGATATAATCGATCGGCGCCTTCACGGTCGAAAGCGCCATGCGCATGCACCGCGCCGCGCCCTCGCCCGATGGCGCCACCATGTCGTGGCCGTCGGACGTTGCTCCATAGCCCACGACCTCGGCATAGATTTTTGCGCCGCGGGCCTTGGCATGCTCAAGCTCTTCAAGCACGAGAACGCCTGCGCCGCCGGCAATGACGAAACCATCCCGGTCCACATCATAGGCGCGCGACGCCTTTGCGGGCGTATCGTTATATTTGGACGACATCGCGCCCATGGCATCGAACAGCACCGACAGCGTCCAATCGAGTTCCTCGCAGCCACCAGCGAAGATCATGTCCTGTTTGCCGAGCTGAATAATTTCCGCGGCATTGCCGATGCAGTGGTTGGATGTCGCACAGGCCGACGAAATCGAATAGTTGACGCCCTTGATCTTGAACCATGTGGCAAGCGTTGCCGATGCGGTCGAGGACATGGCCTTGGGAACCGCAAACGGTCCGACCCGCTTGGGTCCCTTCTCGCGCGCGATATCGGCACTTTCAACCACCGCCCGGGTCGAAGGGCCGCCCGACCCCATGATGATGCCGGTGCGCTCGTTCGAAATCTCGTTGGCTTCGAGCCCGGCGTCGCGAATGGCCTGTTCCATCGCGACATGATTCCATGCCGCGCCGCCTCCGAGAAAACGCATCGCGCGCCGGTCGACTGCACCTTCCGGGTCGAGCGTCGGCGCACCTTGAACCTGCGAACGGAAACCGAGCTCGGCATATTTTTCGGCCCGGGAAATACCCGACTTGGCTTCGCGTAAGCTTGCCAGCACTTCCTGGGTATTGTTGCCGATCGATGAGACGATACCCATCCCGCTAACGACGACTCGCCTCATGTGTGCCTCGTCTGTCTTCAAGCGCGCGCGTTGAAAAAGTTTGTCCTCAACCGGGCAATCACACGCCGCTCGGCTGCATCTGATCCTCTCGCATCAAACAAACTTTGAGATCGTTTGCCCTGTAGATGATCGAGCCGTCGGCCGAGAGCCAGCCGTCCGCAATGCCGAGCACCAGCTTGGATCGCATCACCCGTTTGACGTCGATGCCATAAACCACTTTTTTCATGGTCGGCAGCACCTGACCGGAAAATTTAAGCTCGCCGAGACCGAGCGCCCGCCCGCGCCCTTCTGCACCGAGCCAGCCCAGAAAAAATCCAAGCAATTGCCACAACGCATCAAGGCCGAGACAGCCCGGCATCACCGGATCGCCTTTGAAATGACAGGGGAAAAACCAGAGGTCAGGCTTCACGTCGAATTCGGCCCGCACCAGGCCTTTGCCATGCTCGCCGCCCGCTTCGGCAATTTCCGAAATGCGGTTGAACATCAGCATCGGCGGCAGCGGTAATTGCGCATTCCCTTCGCCGAAAAGCTCCCCGCGGCCACAAGCGAGCAGTTCTTCATAGTTGTAGCTCGATTGTCGGCTTTTCATCAGCATCAATCCTTAACGTCCTAGCGGTAAGCCAAACCCGCGCGAACAGGCCCAGATTGCCACCGCATGATTAACGAGACCCTGTCTATCGGGTCGCCACGTCGCCGAAACGAACCCTCAGGGGGCTTTCGGGACGATTTCCTAACACAGCCCCCTCTGGGGGCAAAGCGGCGCCCGCCCACCACATCGGAATTGCAGAGGACAGGTTGAAGGTCGGGGGCCTGTCCCCTATTATTTAGGTATACTCAACCTGGTTGGGCATCTGTAACCATTCCGTTCCGGAGCGCCTGGCCGTGAGCCGGCGGTTGTGCTTTAGCTATGTCCATGGGCGACCACAGCGTAAATACCTTTCAAGTCAGCTTGGGCGAAGCCGACGAGCACGTCGAGCTTGGCCCGCGCGCCGCGCTTACCGGCTGTCCCTGGCATGACGTCAAGGCCATGCTTCGTGAAGTAGGACTTCGCCCGACCCGGCAGCGCATGTCTTTGGGATGGCTGCTCTTTGCCAAAGGCCGGCGGCATCTAAGCGCTGAGCAATTGTTCGAGGAGGCGACAAAGGCCAAAGTGCCGGTGTCGCTTGCCACCATTTATAATACGCTCAATCAGTTTACAGAGGTCGGCCTGCTTCGCCAGGTCACGGTTGACGGTGCCAAGGCCTATTTCGATACCAACCCGACCGAACACCATCACTTCTTTGTCGAGGGTGAAAATGCGCTGGTCGACATTCCGGGTGGAGATGTCGGGGTCGATAAGCTGCCCACACCGCCGGAAGGATATGAGATTGCCCGGGTCGAGGTTGTGGTGCGGCTGCGTCGCATAACCTGAACGCATCCCATTTCAGGGACATTCGAGGCTGATTTTACCGCCGCCTAATCGACTTTTTCGTTGGGATAAACACCCCAAAGCCGATCCTGCTCGATCCAGCCGTCAAAGCCCTCTCCCGTTACTCTGCACCAACTGGAGGCACAGCGCTTGACCGTGCCAAGAACGCCTGGCTGCAGCCGGGCGACGACGCGGGCATGAGGATTGGCGCCGTCATAGATGGCAAGGGGTTCGTCTTTCGATTTCGCCATTGGGGCCACCAGCGCGGTGCGCCGGCCGGACAGCAGCGAGTGGTAAACCCAGCCCTCCGCTCCTTCCCAGTCGCGAATGCGCCGCCAATTTTCGAATTCCGCCGTCACTTCGACCGGAAGCGTGGCGCGCGTATAGACCCAGGTGACCTCGTGATCCTTGCTCGGGCCGCCGCGCACATTGACCCGATCCGACTTGAGACTGACGAAACGGGGAACCTGCAGTCCGCTGACCGAGCCGGTTGGAATCGATTCGGCGCTATAAGCCCCACTTGTCGCCGCCGCCAGGGCTGCAAAACCGAAGGCAGCGAGACCGAACACAATCACATTTCGCCGCATTGATGCCACTGTCTCAACGTTCCGCAACAAAGCGGCAAAACCAACGCGGCCGCTTTGTCTTGGCACAGCCATCTGGTACAGAAAGAGGCTAGTTCCCAACCCGCTGCCGAACCGTGCGCTGCACGGACAAGGACAGGTTCTCGCCAGTCTCGACCGGCCGGGTTAAAGAGGACTGAACGGACGCAAACGATTGCATCCGTTCCAGAGAAATGCTTGTGGTGCAATCCGGCAAGGCGCCGAGGGTCGTGGACATGACGAACCGCAAAAAGCCGCTCGTCGTCGTGACGCGCAAGTTGCCCGATAGTGTCGAAACGCGCATGTGCGAGTTGTTCGACACACGCCTTAATCTCGACGACAAGCCGATGACTCACGCGGAGCTAGCCGAGGCGGCGAAAATCGCCGACGTGCTGGTGCCGACGGTCACCGACCACATCGACGCCTCGGTGCTGAGCCAGTCGGGCGAGCGGCTCAAACTGGTCGCTAATTTCGGCAATGGTGTCGACAATATCGACGTCACGACAGCGCTCCAGCGCGGCATCACGGTCACCAATACGCCAGGCGTGCTGACGGAAGACACCGCCGACATGACGATGGCGCTGATTCTCGCCGTCCCGCGGCGGCTCGCCGAAGGCGCGGCTGTCCTGACAGACACAGAATGGACCGGCTGGTCGCCAACCTGGATGCTCGGGCATCGCATCTGGGGAAAACGGCTTGGCATTATCGGCATGGGCCGCATCGGCCAGGCGGTTGCGCGGCGTGCGCGCGCCTTTGGCCTGCAGATTCATTACCACAATCGCCGTCATGTCGCGCCGCAGATCGAGGAAGAGCTTGAGGCAACCTACTGGGAAAGCCTCGATCAGATGCTGGCGCGGATGGATATCATTTCCATCAATTGCCCGCACACGCCGGCAACCTATCACCTGCTCTCGGCGCGCCGGCTCAAGCTGATGCGGCCCGAGGCCTATATCGTCAACACTGCACGCGGCGAAGTCATCGACGAGAATGCGTTGGCGCGGATGATCGAGGCCAGCGAAATCGCGGGCGCCGGGCTTGACGTGTTTGAGCACGAGCCAGCCGTCAATCCGAAGCTGCTCAAGCTCGCACGCAACGGCAAAGTGGTGCTGCTACCGCATATGGGTTCGGCGACATTGGAAGGCCGAGTCGATATGGGCGAAAAGGTCATCATCAATATCAAAACGTTCATGGACGGCCATCGGCCGCCTGACCGCGTTCTTCCCTCGATGCTCTAAACCTGAAGGCCTCGCCCATGCCCACCATGATGTCCGCACTGCGCCCGATTGTGTTCGTTCTTGCCGCTGCTGCGCTCCTCACAAACCAGGCATCGGCGGAAACGCTGACGGTGGATGAGTTCCGCCGCGAACTGGTGAGCTTGCCGCTCTGCGGAACGCCTTCAAGCGGGCCGCTCGCCGGCAAAATTTTGTGCACGGTGCACCTGCCGGACGGCACGGCCATTCTCGCCGGGGCGGGCATACTGGTTCGCGGGTTGTGGGAACCGGAGGGCGGGCGAATCTGCCGGCGGGGCGCGCATGATCCGGCTGATCGCAAGCGTTGCGTCGATTACGAGAAGATCGGCGATCGTTATCGCAACAGCGACGGCATCGATTTGTGTATTGGGCCGTGCGCCCCCGGCGAAAAGTAACAGCCGCTGTTTATTTGGAGTGGACCGACAGATCCCGGATGGTCGGCGCGTCGCCCGATAGCGGATTGGTTTTGTCCCAGCGATAACTGATCGTGTCGAAGCGCATCGCGCGTGTGTCGATCATCAACAGACGGCCGACCAATCCTTCGCCAAAACCGACAACCTCGCGGATCACTTCCAGCGCCATCATTGATCCGACAATGCCGGTCAGCGCGCCGAGAATTCCTGCCTCCGCGCAAGCCGGGATCGTTCCGGCCGGCGGCGGCTCCGGAAACAAGCACCGATAGGTCGGGTTCGGCTCTCCATTCGCGGCACGCTCATGGGCACGAATTGTCGTGAGTGTGCCATCGAACGTGCCGACCGCAGCCGTTACCAACGGCCGCTTGGCCAAGTAACAAGCATCGGACACGAGATAGCGCGTTGCGAAATTGTCCGAGCCGTCGGCGACGAGATCATATTGGCTGATCAGATCAAGCGCATTGGCGGATGTCAGCCGCACCGGATGCATTTCGATTGTCACATGCGGATTAAGCCGCCGGACCACGGCTGCGGCGCTCTCGACCTTGTGCTCGCCGATTTCCGGCGTTCCGTGAATGATTTGCCGCTGCAGGTTGGAGAGTGAGACCACATCGTCATCGACGATACCGATTGTGCCGACACCGGCCGCGGCGAGATAGAGTAGAACCGGCGCACCCAGACCGCCGGCGCCAACAACAAGCACGCGCGCACGCTTGAGCGCTGCCTGGCCCGCGCCGCCGACCTCGCGCAGCACAATATGCCGGGCATAGCGCTCAAGTTCGTCAGGACTCAACATCGTTACGCGCTCTTGCGTTTATTTGTTCTTGAAGCTTGGCGGGCGCTTTTCGACGAATGCCGCCATACCTTCCTTCTGATCCTCAGTCGCAAACAGCGAGTGAAACACCCGCCGCTCGAAGCGCAGCCCCTCGCCCAATGACATTTCAAATGCCCGGTTGATGCTTTCCTTGGCGATCATCGCGGCGACGAGCGGCATTGAGGCAATCGTGTTCGCAACCGCGAGTGCTTCGTCCATCAAATTTGCAAGCGGCACCACGCGCGCAACAAGACTGGAGCGCTCAGCTTCGGCGGCGTCCATCATGCGCCCGGTCAAACACAGGTCCATCGCTTTTGCCTTGCCGACGGCACGGATCAGGCGCTGCGTGCCGCCGATCCCGGGGATCACACCGAGCTTGATTTCGGGTTGGCCGAATTTGGCATTATCCGCTGCGATAATGAGATCGCACATCATCGCAATCTCGCAACCGCCTCCCAACGCAAAGCCTGCAACGGCGGCAACGGTTGGTTTACGCGCATGCGCAACGCGATCCCAATGCGCCACGAAATCGGAGTAGAAAACATCCATGTACGAATGAGCCGACATTTCCTTGATGTCGGCTCCGGCCGCAAATGCTTTTTCCGACCCTGTAATCAACAGGCACCCGATTGCGGGGGCAGCCTCGAACATATCGACAGCCGCGGTGAGTTCGCTGATCAACGCGGCATTCAAAGCATTGAGGACCTGCGGCCGATTGAGCCGGATGATGCCGACCTTGCCTTTGGTTTCGACGATGATGTTTTGGTAAGTCATGATTTCATCTCTCACATGTGTATCGAATGACGCGGAATCCTATTTCTGGCAGGTCGGACAGAAAAACGTCGATCGGCCGTTCTGTGTTATCCGCCTGATCACCCCCTGGCATCCCTTGGTCGGGCAGCGCTCACCTTCCCGATCATAGACGCGGAACCTGTGCTGGAAATATCCAAGCTCGCCGTCGGTGCGCCGATGGTCGCGCAGCGATGAGCCTCCCGCCTCGATTGCATCCTGCAGGACCGCCTTGATGGCGCTGACCAGGGCCTCGGCCCGTTGATGCGGCGCTCCTGTACGCAAAGCCAATGTCGAAGCCCTGCGGCGCGGCAAGAGATGCGCCCGGTGCAGCGCTTCACAAACATAAATATTGCCGAGACCGGCGACGACCCGCTGGTCAAGCAGCGCCGCCTTGAGGCTTGTCGCTTTGTCCTTGCAGCGGCTCGCCAGCATGGCAGCATCGAATACATTGCCAAGCGGCTCGGGCCCAAGCCCGGCGATGAGGCGATCATCATCAAGTTCAGCGCGGGGAACCAATTTGATAAAGCCAAACCGGCGCGGATCGTTAAAAATTACTTCCGCACCGTTTGCCATCCGAAACACCACATGGTCATGCGCGCCGTTTTTGCTGCGATCATGATGAAAGGTGCCAGGCATTGTCGATTGGCCTTCGACAACCCGAAACGAGCCGGACATCCCGAGATGCATGATCAGCACCTCACCGGACGATAAATCCGCCAGCAGATATTTGGCACGCCGTCCGAGACCGATCACCGTCTGCCCCGACACCCGTTCGACGAACCGCTCCGGCAGGGGCCAGCGCAGATCGGGACGCCGGGCCTCGACGGCCGCAATCCGCGCACCTTCCATCACCGGGGCGAGACCCCTTCGGACGGTTTCGACTTCGGGAAGCTCGGGCATGAAAAGCCGATGTTCACTTTACAAGGCAAGATTGTGCCTGATGTGATAGCGCCCTTGCGAGCATCGCGCTATTCTTTCCCTCAAACGAGGACTGTCTTCCATGCGCGAAACGCCCAGTGCGCGCGAAACCCATTTCGGCTTCCGCTCCGTGCCGCTTGATGACAAGCAGCGGCTGGTGGACGACGTCTTTCACAAGGTTGCGCGCCGCTATGACCTGATGAACGACTTAATGTCGGGCGGCCTGCACCGGGCCTGGAAGGATGCGCTGGTGACCACCGTCAATCCGCCCCGTGGAGCGCGGCCGTTTGCGCTTCTCGATATTGCGGGGGGAACCGGCGATATTGCGTTCCGTGTCGTTCGGGCCGGCGGTATTTCCACCCGGGCAACCGTGATTGACGTGAATGCCGAAATGCTTGCGGTCGGCCGCGAGCGGGCCGCAGCCGACGGGCTTTCCGATGCAGTTTGCTTCGTCGAAGGCAATGCCGAAACCCTGCCGCTGGCCGACAAGTCGCAAGATGCGGCGACCATCGCATTCGGCATTCGCAACGTCCCGCGGATCGAGCGCGCGCTCATGGAAACCTTCCGGGTGCTCAAGCCCGGCGGGCGATTTTTATGTCTGGAGTTTTCAAGCGTCGATGTGCCCGGCCTTGATGCACTCTACGACTTCTATTCGTTCAACATCATTCCGCGGATCGGCGGTCTCGTCACCGGCGACAGCGAGGCCTACCGCTATCTCGTGGAATCGATCCGGCGTTTCCCAAAGCCTGACGTTTTCACCGGCATGATGCGCGATGCCGGGTTTCGCCAGGTCTCCCACCGGATGATGTCGGGCGGCATTGTCGCTTTGCATTCCGGCTGGCGGCTTTGATCAATCCATCATCTGTTTGAACCCGTGATCCCCGCCCTCAACCATCTCACCCGCCTTGCTCGCGTCGGCTTCGTGTTTGCACGCGAAGGCGTGTTCGCTCAGGTCGATCCGACCCTGCTGCCCTGGACGGCGCAGGGTGCGCTGCGCGTCGCGCGCCTGTTGGAGCGGCCAACAAGCCGCGGCGCGGAAGGCCGGATTGCAACGGCGCTCGGCAAACTCGGGCCGACTTATGTCAAGCTCGGCCAATTCCTGGCGACGCGCCCCGATGTTGTCGGACTTGCGGTATCGCGTCAGCTTGAAAGCTTGCAGGACCAGATGCCGCCGTTTCCGCAGGCGCAAGCGGAAGCATCGGTTGCAAGCGCGGTGGGTAAGCCGATCAATGAGATATTTGTTTCGTTTGGCCCCGCTGTAGCCGCCGCTTCCATTGCGCAGGTGCATCGCGCCGAAATTACGACGCGAGAAGGACGTCACACCCTTGCGATCAAAGTGATCCGACCGAGCATCGAGCGGCGCTTCCGGGGAGATCTCGATGCGTTCTATTTTGTCGCGCGCACCGCCGAGCGGTTTTCCGCCGAAGCGCGCCGCCTGCGGCTTGTCGAAGTGGTCGATACGCTTGCCCGGTCCGTTGCCATCGAAATGGATTTCCGGCTGGAGGCCGCCGCCATTTCGGAAATGGCGGAGAACACCAAGGATGATCCGGATTTTCGCGTTCCGGCGGTGGACTGGCTTCTGACCAGCAAAGGCGTGCTGGCGCTTGAATGGATCGACGCGACCCGCCTGTCCGATCGCGCGGCGCTGGTGGCGAAAGGTTTCGACCTCAAGCATCTCGCCCGGGCACTGATGCAGACCTTCTTGCGTCACGCGATGCGGGACGGCTTTTTTCATGCCGACATGCATCCCGGCAATTTGTTTGTTGATGATGATGGTCGGCTGATCGCGGTCGATTTCGGCATTATGGGCCGGCTCGCTCCCAAAGAGCGGCGCTTCCTTGCGGAAATCCTCTACGGCTTTATCAGCCGCAATTATCAACGCACGGCGCAGGTGCATTTCGAAGCCGGCTACGTGCCGCCGCATCATTCGGTTGAGAGTTTCGCGCAGGCGATCCGTGCGATCGGCGA
>DATAIA010000647.1:0-3900 GCA_036262895.1 Xanthobacteraceae bacterium | reverse complement strand
CGAATGCCAGGCTGCGCGTGCCCTCTATGCTCTGCTAAGCGAACGCTATGGCTAAATGACTCAAGCAACCCAGCTTGTACTTGCGGCTTCGGTCACTCAGGAAAATAATAGAATCATAGCGTTTTCAAGCGAAGCATGTCTTCGGACCTGCCCCGGAGTCGGACACCGGTTCGCGTGAAGAAAACGCGTCAAACAAAGGCCTAGAGCGCGTTCATCGTGCAATTCAAAATGAACGCGCTCTAGGGAAGTAAACCTGGAGAGCAGCATGGCCCTCGACATCAGGCCCTCGCAGGCGCTGAATCTGCTACACGGCCTTTGCCATGCGCTGGTGACGGACGGGGAGCCCGACCTCTCCTCGCGCCAGCTTGCGATCCTGCTGACGATTTATCTGGAGCCGCCACCTCACACGGTTCGCGGATTGGCCGCCAAACTGTGCGTGAGCAAGCCCGTGATTACGCGCGCGCTGGATACGATGGGAAAGCTCGATCTTGTCACGAGGCGGCGCGATGATACGGATCGACGGAACGTGGTCATTCAACGCACGGTCAAGGGTGCGCTAGCGGTGGAAAAACTCGGCGATCTGTTTGTCAGCAAGGCCAAGGAGCTGCCGCGGTGAACACGTTTGACCCTCGCCTCACGCCCGCGCGAAGCGATCTTGCAGCCAAGCATCTTGAGGGCCAAGTCACGGCAGCGCGGTTTGTCGAAGGCGTCGTGCAGGAAATCATCGACGCACAGGCGCCGCTGCGCAAATTTCCGTCCCATGAGGCACCGCTCGATACCGAAGCCCTGATGGGCGAACACGTCACAGTCTACGAAATGACCGAAGAAGGCTGGGCGTGGGGTCAACTCGATGCCGACGGATATGTCGGCTGGTTGCCTGCCAATGCGCTGCTTGCCCCGGGCGCAAAGCCGACGCACAAAGTCGTGGCGTTGCGCACTTTCATTTTCCCAGGTCCATCGATCAAAATTCCGCCGATGGCCGCACCATCCCTTGGATCGCGTTTGACGATCGTGCGCGAAGATGATCGCTTCGCGGTAACCGCCCGCGGCGGTTATGTGCCCAAGCAGCATCTGGCAACGATCAACGAAGTTGTGTCCGATCCCGTCGCGGTTGCCGAGGGCTTTGTCGGCGTTCCCTATTTGTGGGGTGGCAAGACCAGCCTTGGTCTTGATTGTTCAGGCCTGGTGCAGCTTGCGTTCACTGCATGCGGAATTAAAGCGCCACGCGATACCGACATGCAGGAAAAAGCTATCGGTCAAGCGATCAACCACAGCAATGACTTAGCCCGCCTGCAGCGCGGCGACCTCATTTTCTGGAAGGGCCACGTGGCCATGGTGCGCAATCAAAACACGCTCATTCACGCCAATGCATTTCATATGGCGGTAGCGATTGAGCCGATTGCAACTACAATTGCTCGTATTCAGGCGAGCGACGGGAGCGTGACGAGCGTGAGGCGGGTCAATATCCCGTCTGGCGGTCGATGACGTTTTTCAATGGAAGACCCCGCTCAAAATTCTCAATTTGATCGATTACATTGATGACAAGCGAACGTGGATCCGATGAGGCCGCATTATGCGGCGTGATCGTCACTTTCGGATGATCCCAGAGCGGATCGTCATCAGGCAACGGCTCGGTCGCAAACACGTCGAGTATCGCACCGGCAAGGCCCCCATGCTCAAGCGCAGTGAGAATGTCCGCTGCCACCTGTAACTTCCCACGGCCAGCATTGATCAGATAGGCGCCCTGCAACGCCCCATCACGCTTGAGCTTTTCGAATAATCCGCGGTTGAGAATGCCTTCCGTATCCGGCGTGTGCGGCAGCAGGCAAACCAGAATTTCGGTTCGCGCGAGAAAGGCATCAAGACCGTCCGCCCCATGAAAGGTTTCAAGACCGCGCACACGTTTTGCGGTGCGGCTCCAACCCGCGACCTTAAAACCAATCCTGGCCAGCGCATCCGCCGCATCGCTGCCAAGCACGCCCAAACCCATTACACCGACAGCAACCTCGCTTGCTGCGGGCTGATGATGTTCAAGCCACAAACGCCGGCGCTGCTGCGTGTCGTAGAGC
Organism: Xanthobacteraceae bacterium; assembly: GCA_036262895.1. GTDB lineage: Bacteria > Pseudomonadota > Alphaproteobacteria > Rhizobiales > Xanthobacteraceae > AP-16. The sequence goes on along the minus strand of DATAIA010000647.1, from coordinate 1,831 downwards.
CTCTGCTGCCGATGGCACATAAGGACATGCAGCACGACATATTCCGTCATGCGCATGGTCAGATCGGGGTCGACAATGCGCACGATCGGCGCCGAGGGAAGTGTCGGATCGGTTATGAAGTGATCGACGCCCGCCCCTAACGAGAAAACCGCCTTGAGATTTGGAAAATCCGCCAGCAAGCCGTGGGGCGGCTTCCACGCACATGCATAGGCAATCTCTGCGGGATTGCCGATCCGATCCGGCCAAATTCGGATGTCGCGTTTCGGCGCAATCAGGCGAAATCGCTCCTCCCATTCGGCAGAATTCCAACCGGTCATGGCAAGAAGAATGGCGTCGCTCATTGGACTCTTTCGGAAGGTAAGCTGATGCAGGCGGGACGAGCGCTATTGGCTGATAGCACCGCTATTCGTCGTTTCAAGCTTGAAAGCTGCTGCAAACAAGGCACGGGTATAGTCGGTTTTGGGACTGGCAAACAGTTCAGCCGCGGCCCCTTCTTCTACCACCTTGCCATTGCGCATCACCATGAGGCGGCTTGCGAGCGCTGCAACGACTCGCAGATCATGCGAGATGAAAAGATAGGTCAGATCCCGCTTCTTCTGTAACGTGCGAAGCAGGTCAACCATTTGCGACTGGATCAGCATATCGAGCGCGCTGGTCGGCTCATCAAGCACGATAAACGTCGGCTCAAGCACCAGCGTGCGCGCCAGCGCGATGCGTTGGCGCTGACCTCCCGAAAACTCATGCGGAAAGCGAAAACGTGTTTCCGGCTCAAGCCCGACATCAACCAGGGCTTGGATCACACGCTCTTGGCGCTCATCAACCGGCATCGTGGGATGATGCACTCCCAAGCCTTCCTCAATAATGTCGGATACGGACATGCGGGGAGACAACGACCCATAGGGATCCTGAAATACGATTTGCATGTCGCGTCGAAACGGCCGCATCTCCTTGAATGTCAGGCCTTGAAGCGAATTCCCCATATAGACGATCGGGCCGTTCGAAGAGATCAGCCGGAGGATCGCTAGGCCAAGCGTCGTCTTCCCGGAACCGGATTCGCCGACAACACCAAGCGTTTCGCCTTTACGCACGGAGATGCTCACGCCAGCAACTGCTTTGATATGGCCGACAGTCCTGCGCAATACGCCTCGCTTTATTGGGAACCAGACTTTCAGATCATCCGTCTTGATGACAATCGGCTTGTCGGGTTGCGAGGGTGCAGGATCGGGCCTGGGCTCGGCCGCAAGAAGTGCACGCGTATATGAATGTTTCGGTGCAGAAAACACCTGCTCCACGGCCCCGTGTTCGACGATTTGCCCATCCTTCATCACGCAAACCTTGTCGGCGATCCGGCGCACGATGCCGAGGTCATGGGTGATGAATAGCATGGCCATGCCAAGCCGCGCCTGAAGATCCTTCAGGAGTTTGAGGATCTGCGCCTGCACGGTCACATCGAGCGCCGTTGTCGGCTCATCGGCGATCAAAAGATCGGGCTCATTGGCAAGCGCCATGGCGATCATCACCCGCTGGCGCTGGCCGCCGGAGAGCTGGTGCGGATAGCTGCCGAGCCGCCCCTTCGGATCGGGAATGCCAACCTGAGTCAGCAACTCAATGACGCGATCACGCGCTGTCTTGCCGGTAGGACCGCCATGAAGTTCGAGAATTTCGGCAATTTGTCGCTCAATCGTGTGCAGCGGATGGAGCGACGTCATCGGCTCCTGGAAAATGATGGTGATGTCATTGCCGCGTACGTGCCGAATCTTGTCTTCCGGCAAGTTCAGGAGTTCCTGACCCTTGAAGCGGATCGATCCGGATGGATGGTGCGCGGAGGGAT
>DATAIA010000646.1:0-2077 GCA_036262895.1 Xanthobacteraceae bacterium | reverse complement strand
CTATCCTGCCCGCCGGCAATCAACGCGTGTTCGGCGCCGGCGTCAGATACGACATCGGGGAAGGCACGGTCGGCGTTCTCTATACGCATTCCACCTTCCTTTCTCTTGCGACTGACGGCTCGTTCTTTTCCGATATCAACGGCGACGATCTGCGCTTCGACAACTTCGCCGTCTATGGCCACTATCCGCTGACCACCAACTTCAATCTCGGGGCCGGCTACACGTTCTCGAACGAGCATCTATCGGGTTCGACGAATGCCACACTGCACAATCAACAGCTCACGATCGAGGCCTACTATAATTTGAGCAAGCGAACGACGCTCTTTGTGGAAGCGGATTATCAGCATATATCGGGCGGCAATGGCCTGAGCCTCTCGTATGCGGACATCGTCACCTCGGCCGATCCCTCGGCGACGAACAGCCAAACGGAGGTGAGTATGGGGATCCTTCACAAGTTTTGAAGAATCGGATATCAACGTGATGAAAAGACCGAGCGGCCAACATTTTCTACAGGAGTGTGAAGCGTGAGTTCAAGCGGGCTTGGCGGACTGAACAAATCGCCGAATGGCATTGTGGTGGGCCTCGTCCAGTTGCAAAATCCTGACGTGTCGACGCCGGCGCAACTGGCTGAGCAAGCGCAGCGCATCGTCGCGCTGGTCGGAAAAGCACGGCGCAGCAACCCGGCAATGGATTTGGTCGTATTCCCCGAATACGCACTGCACGGGCTGTCGATGAGCACCAGCGACGCGATCATGTGTCGCCTCGACGGCCCGGAAGTTGCCGCATTCAAGGCCGCTTGCGTCGAACATCGGATCTGGGGCTGCTTCTCGATCATGGAGCACAATCCGGAAGGTAACCCGTACAACACCGGCCTGATCATCGACGATTGCGGTGAGGTTCAGCTCTACTATCGGAAGCTGCATCCATGGGTGCCTGTCGAGCCGTGGGAGCCAGGCGATCTAGGCGTGCCGGTCTGCGCGGGCCCCAAGGGTGCGATTCTCTCGCTCATTATTTGCCACGACGGCATGTTTCCAGAGATGGCACGTGAGGCCGCGTACAAAGGCGCCGAGATCATCATCCGAACCGCCGGCTACACGGCCCCGATTCGTCACGCGTGGCGTGTGACGAACCAGTCCAACGCGTTCCAGAACCTTGCTCAGACTGCGAGTGTCTGTCTGTGCGGCACCGACAGCACTTTCGACTCGATGGGTGAAGGCATGTTTTGCGACTTCGACGGCACGATCCTCGTCGAAGGAAGTCATCGTCCGGACGAAATCATCACCTGCGAGATGCGGCCCGATCTCGTCCGTGAGGCGCGCATCCACTGGGGGGCGGAGAACAACATCTATCAGCTCGGGCATCGAGGTTACGTCGCTGTGAAGGGCGGCGCAAGCGACTGTCCCTACACTTTTATGCAGGACCTGGTGCGCGGGACGTATCGCTTGCCGTGGGAAGCCGACGTACGCGTAACGGACGGGACCTCATGCGGATTTCCGCCGCCTGAGCGCCACTTCAAGGAATGAGGGGCGCCCCGGCGGCACAGGTGTGCGTAATATGGGCGACAGCGTGCGTCCTCCTCCAGGCGAAATTGCATGGCAGGCACTGCTCGTTTGAGCAGCGGCCTCATCATCCTGCGCGGGCGCTACGAGCACGAGGCGAGGAGATCGAGGGCCGCCGCCGACCCAACCCTCGCGGCTTGGCAGATGTTGATCGGCATGGCTTTTTTGCTCGAGGCATCGCCGATTTGCACATCTGGCGTCGTCGGGCGCCGATATCTGACATTCTCTGAGCGCGAGGACATCGCCTCGCTCATCCTGCGCAAGCTCAGCGCCTATCCGCGGGACAACAGCCTTGCTGTCGGCTTGCGCGAACTGTGGGGCACATCGAGCCGCACGCTATCCACGCTCAAGTGGCTGCAGGACCCGGGCATTGCGTCGACGTGTATCCGCCGGCCTGAACAAGCGCGAGGCCCGCAACTCGCTCGCACGAGCGGTCTTCTTCTACCACCTGGGGGAGATCCGGGACCGCTCGTATGAAAAACAGCGCTATCGGGCCAGCGGCCTCAACCTCGTGGTAG